>CAYWSV010000086.1:0-13431 GCA_964460155.1 uncultured Oligoflexia bacterium
AGGCGTCCATTGGTCACAATGTGTTCTTGGTTTTTCGAATCTTTTGCCTTGGGAAACTTGAGGTCAACGTTGTTCCACTTGGAGTGGATTTCTGAGAATTGACTCAGTGGAGTCGACATTTGAGTCAAGATGGATTCTTCTTTTTCGCTTAAGACATGTTTCTGCGAACGGATAAGTTCGGCGAGTTCGTATTGAAATTCATCGAGCGGTGCCGACTGACACCACATGTGAAGAGTCTTGATAGACAGCAGCTCAGGATTCAAAAATGACCACTGAGACATAAGGACTGCACTTATTTGCATGATTTTTGCAATTGCAGCGCTTGTGCGGGCGTCGCCAACGTCTTCGGCGTTGCGCAGACCTGCGTAAACGTGAAGATTCTCGAGTTTACGGATCAGTGCATTTCGCGCGTGCAGAGCCTCGTGAATGAGCGATGGGCCTCCGGCCTCGAGTTGTCCTTTGAATCGGCGAGTCAGTTCGCTGTTGAGTTCTTCTTCAGTTGGCAAAGAATCGACCGTGCGCTGCCATTCCTCGAGGTTTGAGAAAAGCTTACCAAGGTCCCATGTTTGAGTGGGGTCGACCTGATGGCGCTTTGGGAGGCTCATGCTGCTGACGTCGCTCATGTTGCTCATGTGTCTGATTCTCCGGGATTAAAAAAATGCTCTGGAGAATAGCCAGCGAATCCTTGTGTATCAAGTTTGGACGCGGTTATGCTCTTTGGACCTTGGAGTCCCAAATGAATCGCACTCTTTTTCCTCATTTTTTCGCTTTTTTGCTGACCGGCGGCCTTTTAGCTTATCCCGGCAGTTGTCTTGACCTGATTTTTCGAGATTTTGGCTGGACCCCCTCGGTCTTTGGTCTGGCCATGATGCTGCAGGGTGGGGCATCGTTCGTGGGAAGTCGCTTTGCCAGCCATCGTTGCGGTGGAGACGCTTATCGTCGGTGGACGGCCCGCAGCTTGTGGTTTTTGGGCTTTGGAGTCGTTCTTTATTATTTTGCCGACTGGACGACCCTTCTCCTCGCGCGGGCGATTGGACTGCCTGAGTCGTTCGACACGGTGTTTAGGCTTGCCGGTATTTGTTGTCTTGGCTTCGGCATTGGAACCAACGGGATTTTCAACAATGCAGCTGCGCTGTCGAGTGCTTCGCCCTCGTTTGGACTCAATTTGCTGAATATGGGTTTTACGGCGGGAGCTGTCCTGCTTCCGTTTTCGACGAGTCAATATCTCCGTTTTGATGGCATCACTCAGGGTCAACTTGCATGGCGTTTGCCCGCAGTTTTTTTGGTTGTTGCCTATATTCTCCTCTCGCTTCACGTTCTAAGAAGCCCTCATCTCAGCCAACCTCCGCCCGTGGATGCTCACGATGGTCCGTCGCAGACAAGAGCATTGCCTTTGCCTGTGTTGGCCGCCAGTTTGGTGTTGTTTTGTTATGTGGGGAGCGAAATAAATCTGTCGAATAGTTTGGGTTTACTTTCGGAGAATCTGTTTGGCTATTCAACAGACTCTTCACGGGTTGCGAGTTCGTTTTTCTGGGGTGGCCTTCTGGGAGCACGGCTCTTTTTTACGTTCCGTTCGCCTCAGGTTGCTCATTATCCGCGAATAATGTCGACCCTTTCTTTTATTTGTTTGATTTTGTTTTTAACGTTTTTTCTCGGTGTGTTTCGAACGTCTGAGTATAGTTTGATGGCCAATCGTGCGTTGATTCTAGCTCTCGGGGCCTGCATCGGTGGAATGTACAGTTTATCTCTAGGTTCTTTGACTTTGTTTTTTAACTCTGTGCAGACCTCGCGCCACTATGCGAATCTTACAGTTCTGAGTGGTGTTGCTGGTGCCGTCTTGTTGCCTTTTTCCTATGGACAGCTTTCAGCCTTCTTTGGACTGGCTCCTGCGACGTGGTTTATTGTTTTGTTGCTAACAGGAATGTTTTCCGGTGCAGTTCTTTTGCTGACGGCAAGTCGTCAGCTTGCACTCAGAGCTTCGGCAAGTCCACACTGAAAGCCGGTTTCAAACTTGGTGGACGTTCTTCAAACACGTTGAAGACTTCGAGCTTTATTTCATTGTGTCGAATAGCGATCATGACAGGCATGAATCGAGAAAATTTGCTCTGCATATCGGGTCCCTCTGCAGCGGGACCTGACGAAAGATTAAAGAACAAATTATCGATTTGAACTTTAAGATCGATTGGCTGAGTTGATGGATAATCTTGGCGCACACGTTTGCGGACTGCTTCGGTGAGCGCCAATGGTGAAAACATTTGATGAGCTGCAAGCACGGGATTCTTGGCCATGTCGACCGTAATAATGTCGACGTCTGAACTTTCAAGTTTAGCTCGGCCATTCACGTAACTGCCACCCATGTAAATGGTGTACTCCGAGGCAACAGGACGTTTTGTCTTTTCGTCCTGCAGAAATTTTTGAAATATTTTTGCAACGTCACTCACTTGTTTTGCGGTGTAATTGCCACGTGAGCCGTCGGGAAAAATAATTTCTCGAAACACCTCGAGGTACGCATCGTAGGCTGCAACTGGGTCGGTTTTGGCTTTGTCGTGAGTTGAAATGATCTTCAGAGGATTAACGGCGTAACTCAAAATTGCGTCGAGGCAGCGCTTGGGCGCGACGGTTGTGCTCTTCCATGAATGATCCCCTTTTCCGGCGGACGCGTAGAGGCTTTTTACTGTGCCAATAATGTCGTCTCGGAGTTCGTCGGGCAACAGTGACATTTCTGTATAGCCAGTAACGTTTGGAAGACCTTCTTTGGCACATTGAGTCACGTAACGGACCCATTCTTGTTTTTCAAAGACAACTCTGAGTAAACGTTGTTTTGCTGCGTCCGAGCCGATCATCGATTTAACTTTGGTAGCCAGTTGTTGACGCTCATCGTCGCTGGACTTGGCTGCAGCTTGCGCAAGCTTACCCAGTAGAGGGTTGTTCTTCTCCAATTGCTCAAGGGGGTTTGTCATCAAAATCGAGCGCGCCGTGAGGAAATCCTCGGAGTTTTTCGAGCGCAGCTCGGTTTCATTGAGTGTCCGTTTGCGGCAACCGCTGAGTCCCGCTGATGTTCCTGCAATGAGTCCCACACAAACAAAGGGCAGCCACACGGCTGAAACGCGGATTGAGCCGAAGATCATAAAAAACACCCGTAAAATTCGAAAATTTCTGCGATTTGCGTTAATTATCTCGAGCGACCGCGGTTTTCGTCAAGTGTCAGTAAAGAGACTGAGTGTCGGTCAAAAGTTCAGCTAGACGTGGGCTCTAACCGCTGCTAGCTGGTCAGCCAGAATGGCTCGTCTGAGGGGGAGTTCATGACAGTCAGAGTGTCTCGGCGCAGTGCTCTCAAGGCTTTGGGACTATCTTTGTGCGCTCCGATGTTCTCCAAGGTCGCTTTCGCATCTGGCGAAGAGTGGGTTCTTGGATTTGGCTCCTGCATGAATGCCCGCAAAAGCCGGAAGTTCTGGCAGGCCATTTTGAACCGTCGCTTTCATCAATGGGCTTTTCTGGGCGACAACCTTTACCCCGAACGCGACAACCTAGAATATCTGACAAAGGCTTACGAAGAGCTGAGTGGTGTTCATGAACTGAAGCAGCTCATGGCAAAAGTCCCTGTTGCGGCAACATGGGACGACCACGATTACGGTGCCGACAATGCGGATTCGTCTTTGCCCTATAAACAAGAATCGATGCGCTTGTTCAAAGAGTTTTGGAAGCAGGACTATGCCTCCGAGGTCGATGGAGTCTATTCCTCTCAGATGCACGAGCACGAAGGTAAAAAGATTCAGTTAATTTTGCTCGATCTTCGATTCAACCGCACCCCTTATCAAGAGAGTGGTCAGGGGAATCAGTTGGGCGGCGAGGCTGAAACCGCTGCTGGTCCACAATTGCTTGGCGATAAGCAATGGGAGTGGCTTGAGGCTCAATTTGAACTTGCTGCCGACATTCGGATTGTGTGTTCGAGTATTCAGGTTCTGTCTTTCCAGCATGAATTTGAAAAATGGAAGAACTATCCGGCAGAGTACGAAAAACTAATGGGGTTGGTCGGACGCAATTCGGCACCGACAGTCTTTCTGTCTGGCGATCGTCATTTGCATGAAGTCAGTCGTGTTCAGTTGGTCAGTGGTCGAACTTTGTATGATTTTACCTCGAGTGGACTCAACAAAGCAGCAGGCTTGTCGCGATTTGAACGAAACCGTCTGCGCACGCAACGCTGTTTGGATGATGGATTTGGTGAATTGCGTTTGCGCTGGGTTGATGGTGTTCCACAGATCAACATGGTCATGATCGACAAAGACGGCGAGCAAAGATTCAATCAAGTCGACTTTCTCGTTTAAAAGAGAAGCCGACCTGCACGCATGCTTCTTGAGAAGCAAAAACCTTTTGTTGTCAGAATGTCCGGATAACCCGTCGGCTTATCCATTTATTGATGCGGTATAATGTTCTGCAGGTCCGTTTTTTTGCAGCTTCCGTGAATCGTACACATCAGCTTTCTGTAAGCTTTTTCAAACTCAGCACGTCGAATGGTTGCATTTGGAATGTTGAACTCGCGCAGAAGGTCACCCACCTCTGCGTTGGTCTTCATAAATTCGCGCAGTTTTTGCTGGCTGACCTCAAGATCTTCGGCGACCTGAGCGAAAGTCATTCCAGGAATCGCCCAGTTTCTATAGGTGTCGACAATCGGTTCGGGGTCCTTGTAATTGATGCCGGCCGAGTTGAGTGCATTTCTAAAGACGTCGTTGTCTTTCGACATTTGTGCTTTGAGTTCGTCGAAAGGAACATGATAAGAGCTAATCTTTCTTTTCAGCTTTTCCCAGAATTCTTCGCCAATATTCTGCGGACGGGGAGCTGATTCAATGTATTTTGATACTTGATCTTCTTTCTCAATAAACCCTTGTGTGTGGCAAGACAAACAAGACAACGGCGCACCGACGACCAACAGTTCATTGCGATCGTGAGCGGGTATTAACAATGCTTCTTTGTTTTCCAAGGCACGCTGATTTGGGATTTTATAGTCGAGGTGCTCAGCTTTAAGACCAACGTTGACGAATGCTTGCATGCCGTTGGGCTTCAGAAAAAGGTATTCGAGCGAATCGTGACGAAAAGCTGTTGGGTTCGACTGTTCAAGTTCGCAACGAATTTTTCGTGTGCCTTTAAACGGATTGCCTTCTTGACTGATGACGGGAAGGCTACCAAATTTTCGCTCGTACTCATCAGCCTTCCACCGGAAGTAATCTTTATGTCCATATAGTTCATAGAAATTCGACAGGAGTTCGTCGTATTTTTTATTTCCTGTTGGCTGTGGATCCGACTCCCTGCTTCGAATAGCCATGAGCTCTCGGACGATTTTGGGCGTACCCCCATTGGGGAGCAGTGAAGGATATAAGACTCCATGGTCTAAAAGAGCCATTGTTCTGACTTTTTCACCTGCTCGAGGCCCATCTCGAACAACGGTAAATCTGTCGGTCATGAAGTTGATACATTCAAATCCGGCGTCGTCGTCGTCTCCTGACTCCAAAACAGGGCCAGTTGCGTAACGGAAAATGTCATGTCTGTTGTATTGAGGTTTGAGCTTGTCCTTAAATTCATAGGCGCGCCAAAGGGGTTTGCCCGGGAAATAGTTCAGCGGGATGCGTTCAAAGGACCTGTGGTTAATCGAGACGCCAGAATTGTTGAATCCAGCTCTGATGATGCGTTGATCTTTTGGGACACTGTCTTCTTTGAAATCGGGATCATTATCGATCATGTTAGCTTCGGCGTCATCGATACCCAACGCGACATCAAGAGTGACAGTGTCATCATCCATTCCAGCTGCATGGTAATAAATGCGCATGCGCATGTTTCCAGCAACCTGCGAAACAAACCAGTCTGCTCTGACCAAAGGGAGTGGGTTAGAACAACTGAGATCAGCGGGTTTTTCCTCTGCTTGGCAGCGTAAGGTGTCGTTGATTTCGGCTTGTGGAACGATACCAAAGGTTGATGCGGCAGTGGGTTCAAGTCGTTGTCCGGCTTCCCGCATCTCTCTCGCCATCTTGGTGAGGATTGGGTGTTTGGCAAAAGGGAGTCCTTCTTTAAATGTATGCGCGTCGGCGTCTAAGAACTTAGATTCGCTCTTTTTGCCTTCAAAAATTTCTTTGTATCGTGCTCCGTAAAAGCCTCGGGCATCAGCGTCCGCGGGGTTCGGTAGCCACTTCTCTCGCTGTTCAGGGGTCATGCTCGGATAAATGACTTTGAGCATGCGCGTGTAAAGCGTTTCAGGTCGATGGAGATCGTAGTCTTTAAGGTTGACCCTATAAACAAGCCTCAGAGTGTCGATTGGCTCAGGCTTGACGATTGACACGGACGTACTCAGCATGTTCAGCATTTTAGACAGTGCTTTTCGCGTCTGTTCAATACTTTCCTCTGGTGCACCCGAATTGAATTTGTTGACCAGATGAAAATATCTGATGTTGATTTTATCTTCAGGTTTGAACTTGTTGAAGTCAGATTCAATAGCCTTGTAGACCGATTCATAACTCACAAGTTGTCGTGCTTCGGGCACCTTTTCTATCCATGCTTTTACAACATTCAGGCTCGCCTGATCGAGAATGCCCTTGGGTGGCATAGGCTGCGTCTTACTTGTCATGCGCTGATAAAGTTTGTTTTGGTCCGCAGGTGTACCCAGTCGGATAAGGCCTTTTTCCGAGAGCGATTCAATATTTCGAATGTCGCCAATGTTTCCCGAATTCGAGCCGTTTTGTCCGTGACACGCGTAGCATTGCTCCTCAAAAAGTTTGAGGGCTTTTGATTGTAACTCAGTCTGTGATCCCCCCACCGCGACTTGGTCCGAGGTACGGGCGAGCTTGGTCGCTGTCAGCGGAACAACTTCGTTTCCGCCCTTTTTAGCCCGGCATCCCAGAAAAAGAGATGTAGCGCCAAGAATGACTAGAGTGTGTCTCAGCAAGAGGATTCTCCCTGAAGCTTTTGACTCTTATCGGCGAAATAACTGTTAAACTTGAGTTTTATTAGGAAATTAAAGTTTTTGTATTGAGTTTTTGGAATCTTGATTTAATTCCCGAGTATTCCACAAAAGGTCTGCCTGTTTGATACCTTCGAGGAATCTTTCCTAATTCAGCTTAATTTTTGGAAAACTCGAGCCGACCGTCCCGTGAGGTCTCGTTACGGTCTCGTTCTCAATTCTGAAGAATCTGGCGGGCAACCAGCGACTGTGGAGCGAGTCCTTGCAAGGGTGTTTCATTGAGATTGATTTGCATTTGCAGCCCGTCAGTACCTGTGTTTGCCTTCAGCACGACTTGATACAGAACACCCGATCTTTCGCTGCGTCCACAGATAGCTGCAAGCGACAAATTCTCTGAGGATTTGAGATTCTCGTTGATGAGCTTCAGTTCATTTTGTTGCCAATCGGAAAACTCATGAACAGGGTCTGAGCAGAAAACAAGACTCCCCAATCGACTATTCACCGTGGCCAAAAGGTTGCGCTGATCTTTGCTCAGTTGTTGCTTGGAGTCGCGCAAGATTACGACATCTGGGTCATTGCCAAAACATACTCCATTCAGTCCTGCGCGCGTGATTGTGTTAATGAGGGTCGCGCGTGTGGAGACTTTTTCGCGGCTGGGTGCGGCACCCATGTCGGCATTTTCCCATGTTTCACAGACGTCTGGCCCGATGCGTGAATAGTGGCAGCGTCCGTACGCGGAACTGAGTGTTGCACCACAGGAGAGAAGCTTTGCTCCATGCTTGCGGCATTCGTCATACAAGAACTGATGAGCACGGGCAGCACGCTGTGCGCGCGTTAGAGCTCCCGAGGGAATTCGTGCGCTGGCATAGAGAAAATCAGCCTTCAGGAAGGTGCATCCCCATTCTTGAAAATACGTTCTGAAGACTTCGCTGAGGTGCTTACGGAATTCCGAATTTTCAGTGTCCAAAGCAAAAAACAATCCGCCCCAGAGAGGGTGATTTCCACAAACAACTGGCTGACCCGTTTTGTCTTTCAGAACCCATTCTGGATGCGTTTTCACGAGATTCGAATGCTCGAGTGCGATAAATGGTGCACACCAAATGCCGCGTTCGAGTCCCTGAGTTTTAGCCAGCTCGAAAATGGGTTTCAGGCCGTTCGGGAATTTGGACGAAAACTTCAGCCAATCTCCTACAGCAGCTTGGTATCCGTCATCCACTTGAAAAATTCCGTAGCCCGTTGAGGGGGGAATGCCCTGTAGGTCTGCTCTGAGGGTGTCCTCAGAGATATCATTGTAGCGATGATACCAGCTCGTATAACCGGTCACATGTTTGATGTGTTGTGTGAATTCTTCCTGTGTTTGTTTGCGCGCGACGCGTTCAAATTGGCGAATGAGTTTCATCCATAATGTTTGCGCGGCAACGAGCGTTGGCATGAAAGTGCTCGAGGGGTCTGCCATCATCCATGCACCGAGCAACATGTCCTCGTGTCCAGCGTCGCGCGGTGAGCGGATGCGGGAAATGTCGGCACCCTCGCACTCAAGAGCAATGTCGATTGACTGATCGCTTAGGTCCAATTCGAACACAGTGGAGAACAGGTCTTCATCAAGTGCGCCATAGAAAGCGTTATATGCTGTTCCCTCGAGGGTTGTGTAGGTGAACGACCAGCTGTGGAAGTGTCCCTCGAGGTCTGTATAGCGGTAGATTCCTGAGTCCCCAAAGACCTCGCGTTCGGGGAACGGTTCGGCTTTTAATGACTGAGTTTTGCCGAGCATTGGGGATTCTGACCAGCATTGGTATCCGTTGGCCAGTGCTGTTTCTGCGTTTGAGTGAAGCTTAAAACCGCAAATACGCAGCCATTTGAATGGCCAGATGAAGATACCGGAATGTCCCATGACCTTGAACCGGAGTGTCCATTGATTGTAGGCGCGTAAGCCGAGTGGTGCGAGATTTTCTCTTTTGAGTGTAAAAGTCGCCAGGCCTTGCTGAGACGGGAGCTCTAGATGAGCTTCGAATTCGTTGACTGATTTTTGTTTGAATCGAGCGGCGCGATTGAAGTGCTGATTGCTCTCGAAGGTTGCTTCCAAAAAGAGGTGACTCATTTTCCTGCTCCCATGGTCAGTCCGCGAATAAAATGCTTTTGTAAAAACGCAAAAATCAGAACAGGCGGAATAGCTGCAATAACGGCACCTGCACTTTGCAGATGATAGCTCGCAATCCATTGTCCTTTGAGGTTTTGGAGCCCCGAGGTAATGGGTTTGAGATCATCTGTTTGAATAAGAATCAGAGACCACAAATAATCGTTCCAAATCCACGTAAACAGCAGTGTTGCAAGTGCCGCAAGAGCCGGTTTCATGAGAGGAATGACCATCCGCGAGTAGATACGCCATTCGCTGCAACCATCGATGCGCGCAGCTTCGATGATTCCGTCGGGAATTGTGCGCACAAAATTGCGCATGAAGAAGGATGAAAATCCAAGTTGAAACGCAACGTGGAAAAGAATCACACCTAAGCGCGTGTCGTAGGTGTGCAGAAACTGATTGGATAAGTAAAAGACGGGAATCAAGAGGATCTGAAAGGGCAAAAGCATGCCGGCAAGAAACACGAGCATGAGTTTGTTGTTCCAGCGAAACCTCAACTTTGCCAATACGTATCCATTGAGGGACGAAAAGAACAGAACAGCAATGACAGTTGGCACTGTGATGATCAGTGAATTCCAAAAGTATTTAGCAAACTTTCCAACAGTGAAGGCTTCGACGTAATTTTGAACGCTCCATTGGCGCGGCAGAGTCCAGTAATGTCCTTCGTTAAGCTCTTCGAGAGTCTTGAGGCTCGTGAGTAGGCTCGCCAATATGGGTGATATCCAAAGAAGAAGCAGCAGAGTGGCGAAAATCCAATATAACGGGCCACGTTTTTTGGGTTCCATTCTTCAGCTCCTCCCGGTTTCGTCTTTAAGAGTTTGGCGGAGGTAAAGCAGAATCAGAATGAGACTTATGGCAAACAGAACAACCGAGATTGCCGCGCCGTAGCCGTAGCGGAAGTTTTCAAACGTCTGTTGATACATGTAGAGCGCAAGGACGTTTGAG
The DNA here is from genome assembly GCA_964460155.1 of uncultured Oligoflexia bacterium. Lineage (GTDB taxonomy): Bacteria > Bdellovibrionota_B > Oligoflexia > Silvanigrellales > Silvanigrellaceae > RFOM01. The sequence goes on from CAYWSV010000086.1 coordinate 10,029, forward strand.
CTGTTGGCAGGGCCACCTGCGGTCATGATTGAAACCAAATCAAAAGACCTCAGTGCGCCAATCATCGTGACAATAACAACAATGACTGTAGCGGGTCGGAGCATCGGCAAAATAATATGCCAAAGCATTTGCCACTGACTCACGCCTTCGAGTTCGGCGGCCTCGATGACATTCTTTTGAAGATTGCTGAGTCCAGCAAGGTACAAGACCATGCAGTACGCAGCATGTGGCCAACTGGCGGCCACAATGAGACCGGCAGTTGCCCATTTGTCGCTTGCCATCAGGGTGAAGTTTTCTTTTTCACCGAGCAGTCCCAAGCCCTTCAGAATGTACTCAGCAAGTCCAAAGTTGGGTTGCAAAAACCAACTCCAAATCGTGCCAACAACGACCAAACTGAAAACCATGGGCATGAAGAACATGGATTTATAAAAGCTCGCGAAGCGGGATTTAACGTGAAATAGCAAAGCGAGTGCGAGTCCGAGTGGTGCCGAGAGACTGAAAAAGATGAGCCAATAAAAGTTGTTTTTCAGCGACATCCAAAAAACATCATCGGTCCACAAGTCGATGAAATTCTGCAAGCAGCTCTGTTCCGAATTGTAACAGAGTGGCAAAACTGCTGGCGTCAGGCCATCCCATTGGGTGATGCTGAGGTACATGGAGAAAAAAATCGGAAAGATGACGTACGCGCCGTATAGAACCAGAGATGGCGCTAGAAAACGCCATGCGGTTTTGTGGTCGCGTTTTTGCATGAATGACGCCATAGTCTTCGCCTATCCGTGGCTCAGGTAATCCGGTGAGCGGTCAATCTTAGATTTATTTGTGGACACGCTTCCGCGTTGTTTCGATACGGTTGAGAATCGTATCCGCTTTGTCGGGATAGCGCATAAACTCGACGAAACCATCCATACCCACTTTGGCAACTTCAGGGTCTGCATCGCGATCGAAAAATTGCGACAGCCCAGCTGCACTGCCAAGAATCTGCTGACCAGACTTAAGAAAGGTATTCGACGTGTCGATTTTTGCTTTTGAATTCACCGGGAGAAGGCCGGTCACTTCGTTGTATTTTTGCTGAACGTCAGCCCGTGCAAGGAAAGTCATAAAGATTTTTGCGTTGGCTTTGTTCTTTGCTTTTGAAGGAATGAAATAGACATCCGTTGGGGCGACTTGAGCAACAGGAACTTTAGGGTCGATTGTCGGAAACGGAAAGAAGTCGACTTGTGCTTTGACTGCCGAAGGAATTTCCGATGCGATGAAGTTACCCATCAGATACATGGCCGCTTTGCCTTGCCACATGAGAGCCGACGCTTCTTGCCACGTCATGGCCGGAGCCGTTTCGGGAAAACCTCCTGCCTTGACCAATTGAGCCCATGTCGACATGGTCTTTTTAACTTCAGGAGAGGTGTACGAGGCCTGACCTGAGAGGAGCTTCATGTGAAAGTCGTAGCCGTTGACGCGCATGTTGATGAAATCAAACCACGCGGCAGAAGGCCATGCTTGTTTGGTTCCAATAGCAATGGGAGTCATTCCAGCAGCCTTCAGTTTTTTGCTTGCTGTCAGCAGTTCATCCCAAGTTTTTGGTGTCGAAGAAATGCCCGCTTTTTGAAAGAGATCTTTGCGGTAATAAAAGCCCCAGTGATAGTAATTCGTGGGCATTAAATATTTTTTACCGCCAAAGGTAATTGCAGAAAGCGCACCCTGCGAGAATTGGCCACTTGCCGCACTAAACACGTCGTCTAAAGGTTCGACCAGTTTTTTATCCACGAAAAACTTTGCGCGGTTGCCAGCAAACCAAGTGGCCACATCGGGTGGATTGTTGGGTAGCCATGTGCGGATTTGAACTTTGTAAGACTCATGGTCGATGGTGTTGACCGTGACTTTGATGTCTTTGTGCTCTTTTTTGAATTCGGCAAGAATGGTTTCGAATGCTTTTTTGGATGTTGGGTCAGAGTGCATGGAATTGATGACAAGTTCACCACCCGATGCCATTGCAAAAGAAGCATAAGACGACATCAAGATGGCCGACCATTGAATCAACTTCATAAAATCAGTCTCCTCTTTACATTAGAGTCCAGCGCTTTGGCGGCGGACAAAGTCGGTGAGAAATGCAACGTTTTCAACGGGAGTTGTTTGGCGGATGCCGTGCCCGAGATTGAAAATGTAGCCGAGGTCCTTGAGGCTTTGGCCCGCACCAAGAACTCCTTCAAGTGCATTTTGAAGCTCGCGTTGGCTGGCATGAAGAATCAATGGGTCCAAATTGCCCTGAACAGCCTTCACATGTCCCCGTGCTTGCGCAGCAGCTCGAGCAATGTCTTGGCGCCAATCGACACCGAGGACATCGGCCTCGACCTTAAGAACTTCGGGCAGGATACCGGCACTTTCACCGACAAAATGAATCACTGGACAGCGCGGACGCAGTGCGCTTGTAATTTGCTGGCTAAAGGGTGCGCAAAAACGAGCGTATTGTGCAGGCGTAAGAGCACCGCCCCAAGATTCAAACAGTTGGATGATTTCTGCACCGACATCGACCTGACGATTGAGATACGCAATGGTGAGTCGTGTGATGACATTCATCACGCGCTCGAACAGGCTTGGATGCTGCAACATGAAGAGTTTTGAGACATGAAACTCTCCGTGTGCGCTGTGACCTTCGAGCATGTAGCTCGCCACGGTCCAAGGGGCTCCTGCGAACCCAATCAGCGTGACCTCGGGGGCCAGCTGTTTTTTAACCAGCTGGAGTGTTTCATAGAGATAATCAACCCGTCGCAGAACTGCATCGGTGTCTGAGGCTTGGTCTTCGAGCCATTGAACATCGCTTTCAGAGCGAATTGGCCGGCTAAAGACGGGACCTTCCCCTTGAACGAACTGTAAGCCAAGGCCTAGAGCATCGGGAATAAGAAGAATGTCGGCATAAATAATTGCTGCGTCGAGTGACGGGAATCGGCGTAAAGGCTGAAGAGTGATTTCGGACGCAATGCGCGGCGTACGAAACATGCTGAGCGTGTCATTTTGGGCACGAATCGCCCGATACTCAGGAAGATAGCGCCCAGCCTGACGCATGAGCCATTGTGGAGTGTGCGGCGGTTTGAGTCCGCGGGCAGCCATGAGCAGGGGCTTAGACGTCATCCGAGCCATCTCCTTTTAAATTAAAATCAGAGTAATTTTGTACGCTGTTGGCTTTCGAGATGAGAAATGACTTTCTTAACATCCTGACTGCGTGACGTAGGCATCACGAGAACGGCATCCGCAGTGGCCACCACGACGAGATTCTCGACCCCAATTGTCGCTACAAAAGGACCACTCGTGTGAATTACCGAATTACGGGTGTCGGAGACGTAGGCGTCACCGGCAATACTGTTGCCGTTATTGTCTTGTTCAAAGCACTCGCGCACGGCGGCCCAGCTGC
>CAYWSV010000087.1:0-13387 GCA_964460155.1 uncultured Oligoflexia bacterium
TACGAAGCAATGATCATTACAAAGCCCGACCTTCCAGAAGCGGAACTCAGCAAGATGCTGACCCGTTGGGAAGGTATTATCGCCAACAATGGCGGTCAAATCATCCGCAAGGATACTTGGGGTGTTCGTAAGCTGGCTTATCCTATCAACAAAGTGACACGCGGCGCATACCACGTGTTTGATGTTGCTACGAGCCAAGACAACGCGCGCGAACTCGAGCGCGTACTTAAGCTCGACGAAAACGTCCTGCGCAGCTTGATCATCAAGCTCGCTGACAAAGTGAACGTCGAAGCTCGCCGTGTTGAACTTCAGAAGCAAGCTGAGGCTGCTGCAACTCGCGCTGCAGAACAAGCTCGCGAACGCGCTGAAGGCGATTCAATGGCAGCTCGTCGTGGCGGACGCGACGAAGAGTAATTCACTCACGTCTTGCTATCTCAACGTGTTGAGAGACGAGAAACATGAACCAAATTCCAGATTGGAACAAAGTCCCATCCGGAAATTCTCCTGAACGACCCGCGGAGCGAAAGCGTCCCGCGGGTCTTCTGTTCTCGGGAATTTTGATTGCCGTAAGTTTGCTCGCGTTTGTGCTGCCACTCGCCGCTTATCATGTTGCTCAGGTGGCCTCGGTCTTGCGCGTGCGCACATCAATATTTCTTCTCTTGATCGTGTCCTTCGCCTTGTACGCATTGGGGGTTGCAGCCCAGCAGCCTGTGTTCGCAATGGCTGGCATGACAGGAATTTTGTCCTCGCCTTTGCTGGCTATCGTCCTCGTTCTGCGATCAAGAAATTTGTCGGTCTGGTGGGCCATGGGTGTGCTTGCTTTGCCTGTCGCTTTTCTCTTGTTGGCTCTTTTGCAAGTTCCGCAGGGGTTCAATCTTGAGGAGTGGATTGTTGCAGAACTTGCGCGTCTTCCTGAGCGTCCGGGGCTGAACAAGGATCAGCTTTTGCAGCAGCTCAAGACCTCGAAGGCACTAGAGGCGACCCAGAAAATCTTCAACCTCAACGACTGGCAACGCTTGGCTTGGTTTTTATTTTCCGAGAGCGGGGCTTTTTCTCTGTCGGTCTTAGCTTCGTTGTTCGGAACGGTTGCTCTCATCGATTACGCGTTTGGGCAGGCCGAACGGATTCGCGCGGTCATCGCTTACGTCCTTCAGAAGGCCGGAGAGTTCCCATTGCAAATGGTCAACTTACTTGCCCAAACCCATGAAAGTCTGACCGGCCTTGCTGCAGGGTTGTCTTCTGAAAGCCTAGCCCTCAGGGCAAAGCTGCTTGTTTATTCTCATTCCAAACTGCAGCCCAAGCGTGTCGCGGCTGATGCTGATTCGTTCGTGAAGAGATTCTCCGACAAGCTTCTCCGCGAGCCTGTTCCTGCCGGTGCGGCCGAGGTTCTGGGGTATCGATTTCGATTTTCTGAAAATTTTGGTTGGAACTTCCGTTCGTTCAATGTGCCACTTTGGGCGTCTGTGCCTGCGCTCGGTTTGTTGGTGTATTTGGCGAGTCTGTGGAAGGGTGACAACGAACTTGCTCAGTGGTTACCCGCGGAGCCCCTTGGTGAATATTTGGTCTGGGGGGCGTTCGTTGCCTTGGGAGTGCTGACGGCACTCGCTGTGCAAGGGGCTGTCGTGATTCACGCCCGTCTTAAGCCACTGGCAGGCTTGTTTTTAGTTTTATTTGTTCTTGTTCTGGTCAGTGCACTCAAGGGAGGGGCCTTGACCCTCATTGCCATACTGGCTGGTCTTGGTTTGCTCGATAATGCATATGATTTTAGAAAGCGTCTTGCCAAATCTGAAAATGCGGTGTAGGCGGTTGATTCCGTTTTCGGATAGATGATTTTCGACTGAGGTCAAACCCATGCAGGTTCTTCTTCAACAAAACGTTCCAAACCTTGGCCATATCGGCGACCTCGTAAAGGTCAAAGCTGGTTATGCCCGTAACTTCCTGTTTCCCCGCAAGCTTGCAATCCTTGCTGACGCCCGTAACAAGGCTCAACTTGAGCATCAGCTGCGTCTTGCTGAACTCGGCAAGTCAAAAGCTTTGGCAACTGCCAAGGAACTCGCAGCACAAATCGGCTCTGTTTCGCTGACTGTTCAAAAGGCTGTTGGTGAAGAAGACAAGATTTTCGGAACTGTCACTACGCAAGAGCTCGCCGAAGCATTCAAAGCTGAAGGTTATGAGTTCGACCGTCGTTCGATTAGCATTCTTGACGACATTAAACGCGTCGGTGTTTACCGCGGTTCCGTCAAGCTGCATCCAGAAGTCGCCGCTGAATTCAAGATCTGGGTTGTGGCTCAGGGTTAATTCTAGGTTTTTCGAAGTCCTTTGTGATTCCGCAGAAATGCCGCCAGCCAATTGGCTCGGCGGCATTTTCGTGGCCGCCGCAGACTCAACGTTCCGGCGAACCAGCCGAAACGATCCATATGAAGCATGTAAACGAAGCACAAAAACTTTATGATGCCGGCGATGGCAGCGGGGCACTCCAGATTTTGGATAACCTGCTCGACCTTGCCCCGCGGAATCCAGAAGCTCTAAGAATGAAGGCCAAAATCCTTGATTCGTGGGGACGCTTCGAGGAGTCCTACCAAACACTGCTGACTCTATCGCAGATTCCCAACCCCTCGGAAGAGGTCGTTCACGAGATCGAGCAGCGTGCCAGCGAAGAGCGAGAGGCTGTTCTTTTCAGTGAGTTGACCTCGGAAGGGCGTTGGTACTACTCGTTCCCCGCGAGTCAGCTTTGGGTCTCGGTCATTGGTTTGATGGGCTGCGCGCTCTTTCTTATTTCGAGCTCGCAGGTCAACTTCTCGAGTGCCAACGAAGTTATGACCATGGCTCTGTCTTTCTTTTTCCTCGTTTTGTTGCCCTCGATAATGTTGGTCGTTATTCAACTAACTGGAATAAAGAGGATTCTTGTGGGGCTGAGCGGCGTACGAGTCTGCACGCGCTTTCGCGAGCGACACTACGGCTGGGAGGATTTGAAAGCGGCGGTCATCGAATTCGACCCCGATCCGCGCGTTGATTTTCTTCAGCTCAAGCTCTTTGGACGCACAGAAGCAAAAGAGCCTTTGGTGGTCCTCGATTTGTCGAGATCGCGTTGTGTTGTGCGTGCACGCAGGCATTTTCTTAAGAATATTGTGACCCATATGGATACTGTTTGTTATGTGTCACGGAATGCCGTTGAAGCCCTTTCCAGCCCGGCTGAGAAAGAAAACGATAAGAACCTTCCCCCAAGCGCTCTGCCCCCAAGCGCTCTGCCCCCAAGGGCAGGCTGATTCAATTTCATAAACTTTCAAGAGATTCACTTGTCGGCAAAGGGCCATGTTTGGCAGGGTCTCTGCTCCGTTTGAAATTGAGGTCTTTATGGAAATGACAGAACACACCCTGTCCGAGCTTGCTCGATTTATTAAAAATGCGCGTCCCGAAGATTCCGTAAGTCTTTTGCGGTCTCTTTTGACGACATCCGAGATAAGCGCGTTGGCACAGCGTTTGGAAATTCTCGATGGACTCGCCTCTGGAAACCCGCAACGCGAGATTTCCGAGCGGCTGAAGGTCGGAATTGCAACGGTCACACGCGGCAGCCGAGTCTGGAAAAAAGAGAACGCGTTGCTTAAGAATTACTTTCCGCGTCCGGAACGGATTATTTTAGATCGGTGAGTTTTCTGAACGACACCGGACGTGAGTCTGTTGCAGCAGGAACTGCATTGGATTTGCGTGCGGTCACTTCGAATGTAGAAATAAAGTTCCCTGCAGATGATGGATCTCGTTTGAAATTAACCAGCGCTTTTTGATTTGCGGTTAGATTTATTAAAAAATTCCCCGATTGCACTGTCTTGTTTGCGCCCTCTATTTCTTCTGTCTTTAAATTCACATCGAGACTTAAAGAGTTATTGAGTTCTTTTGCGATAATCTCGATTTGTGTCTTTTTGTTGTTTGATTGCTCGGTGATGGATGATTTTTCTCCATCGGTCACAACGAGGTTTGGTTTTGCAATTTCTTTGCCATCTGAAACGAGCCGCATTTGTAGTTCATATTGGCTTTTTGTGCATGAAGTTGACAGCATGACAGCGGAAAGACTCATAAACGATCGTGTTAGCATGCCAACCTCCGGAGTTCATGGTGTGCTCTCTGAGTTATGATTGCGTTCAGAGTTGTAATCGTCAAACCTGATTTTTTGACGATGTATTTAGTGCTTTATTTTTATTGAGAGAATAAAAAAACAAGGTCACGAAGAAGCATTCGTGACCTTGTTATCGAGCTTGTCTGTTCAGACAAAGTTCTTAGAAGAGAATAAATAAAAACGCTTATTTGATTTTCGCGTCGTCATCGACCTCGTCAAAGAACTTCTCGATTGTCTTGCAGTTTAAGCCTTTGTTGGCTTTCGCGACTTCATCCTGACGCTTCTTCATTGCCGCTTGGAATTGAGGAGCGAGACCTGCAAAAGGTGCACTTGTCTTGCCTTTGCTTGCCTTTTGGGTGTCTACAATTTTCTTACCCAATGCATCAATTGCTTCGCAGACTTTGTTTGCATCTTTGATGTCCTTGAAAGGCATTGCCATGACCTTGTCAAATTCTTTGCCGACTGAGGAAACGTTGGCTTTGCGAGTTTCCAGTCGAACAAGGTTGCCCTCTGCTGCCTTCAATTTCGCAGCAGCTTCTGCCACTTCTTTGCTCTCGCCCTTCATGAGGTCTTTGAGTTTTGCAGCATATTTTGCTTTTATTTTATCTGAATCAACCTGAAGTTTTGCTTTAATCTTATCAATATCTGCATTTGCTTTTGCAGTAATTTTCTCGAGTTCCGCCGACATTTCTTGGTCTAGGGACCCTTTAAACTGTGCGTTTGCCGCGTTTGCTGCGGCAGATTCGGCGTTTGCCTTCATTGCTGCCTCTGCAGCTGCTTTTTTGTTGTTCGCAATGTCAGCCTCAATTTTACTCAGTGCTTGCTTCCAGTCGGCCGCATATGCGCTTTGAACAGAAACAGCAGCAGCAATAACAGCCAAACTCCCAAGAACTTTAAACATACTTCCTCCCCATACAGGATAATTCCGCGGTGCATTTAATAGGTTTAATCGACCGCAGTTTTTATAATCGTCGGTGATGGTAGGAACTTGAGTGCCTGCTTGTAACTGGCCGAGGAGTTAAAGGTTTTTTGATGATAAGCTGGGAAAAAAATGCTTTGTGATGGCGTCTGGATGGGCGTCAGTCGAATTTGAATTTGCGGTCGAAATGGCAGGTGTATCCACCGGGGTTTTTGGTCAAATATTTTTGATGCTCGCTTTCGCCAATCACGAAGCCGTTGAACGGCTCGATTTTGGTAACCACTTTGGATGTCCATTTTTTCGAGGCGTCGACTCTAGCTAGCACTCGTTCTGCCGTTTTCTTTTGCTCTGCTGAGTGAAAAAAGATGGTCGAACGGTATTGATTGCCGATGTCATTTCCCTGTCTGTTGAGCGTTGTTGGATCGTGAATGCTGAAAAAAGTTTTTAGGATTTTCTCGTAGCTCACGACCTTGGGGTTAAACATAACCTGAACACTTTCAGCATGACCTGTGCGACCTGTTTTGACCTCTTCATAACCAACTTTAAGATCAAAGCCGCCGCTGTATCCAACACGCGTTTCGACGACACCCGGTATTTCACTGAGAAGTTTTTCGAGTCCCCAAAAACAACCGCCGGCCAAAGTTGCGACCTGCAGATTCAGTTTGTCAGCAAAGTCGATCATATAGAGCCCCAATCCCTCTTTCTGGAGCCCCAACAGAGGTACGAAGCGGAGAGCGGCTGAATTGATGCAGTAGCGCAGGCGGGTTGGGCCAGGGCCGTCGTCGAAGACGTGTCCCAAATGTGAGTTTGCGCGTGTCGAGCGGACCTCGAGACGAACCATGCCGTGGGACGTATCTTTCAATGTGCGCACAGCTGCTTTGTGGATGGGTTCGGTGAAGCTTGGCCAGCCTGTTCCTGAGTCGAACTTCGTGCGTGAAGAGAAGAGTGGCTCTCCGCTGACTACGTCGACGTAAATCCCATCAGCTTTGTTGTCCCAATATTTATTTGCAAAGGGCTTTTCGGTTTCACCCAGTTGAGTGCAGCGATATTGTTCAGGTGTGAGTTGTGTTTTGAGGTTAGCCACTTCGAGCCAAATTTCGTTGCGGCGCAGAAACCAAAGCTGCCAAGGGGAATTGAAACGAGCGAAGGTTGGTTCTCCGATGGTAATGATCTGTTCGCGTGCCAGCGCAGCTTTAAAAAGCGAGAGTTTTTCTTCGTAGCGGCTTTGTGACCAAGAACCCGAATAGCTGAACACAGCAATTCTGCGCGCTGGGATTTCAATGATCTTGACCCTTGGGTCGTTTGGTTTGGGAAGAGTGTCGCGCGTGTAGGCCGAAGGCATGGTGAATTGAATGACGTAACCGGAATTCTGCTTGGTTTGTGTCACTGGCGCGGTCATTGCAATTTTTTCAGAAGTCGCGCGTTGCTGAGTGACAGGTGAGGTCATGTCTATTTTGGTTTTGGATGTGTTGTTACCAAAAATATAATCGGCCAGAACACGGAAGGCCTTGTTGCCCGCGTTATCAAAACTCTCGTCGACTTCCGTTTGTGCCGCAAGAATGGGTGCATAATTACGAATCTCAAAGTCTTTGTAGCTGACTTTATCGGTGTATTTGGGTTCTTCTATCGCCATAGATTTGGACTGATACAAAAGGGTAGCAAGGAGTGCCAAGAGGAAGATATACTTTTTCATCATTGTTGTTTTCCTTCCTGAGGGGTCATTTTATTTAACAAGTGGAAGCCCAATGGCTTCGCGGTGATCGAACCCGAACGCACGGCGTGTCAGAGCCAAAACAGGCGGAGCTTGGACGCGTTTGAATGCACCCATGCCCGCGTACGCATTCCACCAGCGTTTGAGGTCTGCGATAAATTGATCGCGTGAATTAAAAAGTTGGTGCATGTGCTGTGCAGCTTCATCTCCAATCAGGGTTTTTAGTGAACCATCATCCCATGCGGCCAAAGTTTGTTCGAACCCATAGCGGTTCCATTCCTCAATCCATAAGCGAAAAAGTGCATCATGATAGGGGTAGCAAAGCGGATCGCCTTTGCCTTGTGTGACGTCTTGTTCAGATGAAAGTTCTGCGCTGGGAACAACATTGAGGGTATCATTCGGGATGATTTCGTGTCCAAAGACATTGGTGTTGTAGTGTTGTGAAAGTGCGTAAACATCGCCTTTCCAAAGGTCTGCAATTGGAGCCAAATATCCTGCATGGTCGCCATAGAGGGTCGAGTAGCCCACGGTAAGTTCGGTTTTGTTGGCGTTGCAGGGAAAAACAGCCCCCATAGACGCGGAAACTCCCGCGATGATTCGCGAGCCGCGATCGCGGGCCTGAATGTTTTCTCGCACCAGTGGATGCAGAGGGTTGGGAATAGGCAGGCCTTGGGCACGAGCGTCGTTGAGTTGGTTGAGGGTCAGCTGAACTGAGTCTTCAATTCCTAATGAGGCATAGCCGCATCCGAGGTTGTGCGCGAGCTTTTGGGCGGCGCCAATCGTCAGGGGAGAATTGAATTGTGAGGGCATATTCACACAATAAACATTGCTTGCGCCAAACACGCGCGCATGAAGAACAGCTGACAAAGCAGAGTCGATGCCGCCACTAACCCCGACGACAACCTTCTCGAGTTTCCACTCATCTTTGATGAAGCTCAAAGCCGATTCAAGCGCGATATGAATCTCGCGTATGCGTGATTGGTGAATTGAAGTCTTCTCTGCAGTTGATGGAGTGTCTTTATGCAGAGGGTTCAGTTTGATTGTTCGCACACAGGCTTCAAAAGCAGGGGCAAGACTTTCAAAGCCATTGGAATGATAAATTCCGCTGTCGCCATCGAAAGTGAAAATCGTTTTACCGACATTTTGCGTACCAACGGCATTCACATAAACAACTGGAGTTCCCTGCTGGCTTGCGAGCTTGCCAAAAAGTTTTTTACGGCGTTCGCTTTTGCCTGATGTGAACGGAGAGCAGCTGATGTTTATGAGAAGATCGGGGCGAACGGCCTGAGTGCTCAGGATGTCGTAGGGGTGGGCAGCGTAGTCATCGCTCCATGCATCTTCACAAATTCCCAATCCGACGTTCAGAGTCTGCCCGCTCGCAAGGGTCAGTGGAATAGTCTTCAACAGTGAGTTTATTGGCACACGTCTTTCGAGGGCCAGCTTACGCAAATCGAAAAAGTGACGCGAATCGTCGAATTCGCGGTAATTCGGCATCAGCGTTTTTGGCCAAAAGGGGAGATTGAGTTCGGGATGAATGAGAAGACGTCCGCGCTGAGCGATGAAGGCGGCATTGTATTTGCGAATGCGCCCATCTTCGTTGCGAGCAGAGGGGTCTGTACCCACGCTGCCAAAGATGACCGGTGCATCACCACTCATCGCTGCAATGCGCTGAGTGAAGTCTTCGCATGCTTGTAAAAACGAGGGACGCTCCCACGCGTCACCGATAAAATACCCCGGGACCGCCATTTCGGGCAGAACGATAAGGTCCGCCTGTTCGCTGCGTGCTTGCGTAAGGGCATCAATGATGCACTTGAAGTTGTCTGCAGGAGCCGCGGCTTTGATGCGGGTTTGAGCGATGCAAATGCGCATGAGTTGCCCCTCTGAAGTGCAGAACACTGCTGAGACTCTTGAAATTTCTCCACTCTGGTGACATACCAGATGGGTCTTCAAGTTCATAAACCAGAGTTCTTCCTCTCGGAATACCGGGACGTGTCAAACAGGAGTTCGACCATGACCAATTACGCCCATCCGTCGCGCCGTGTTGTTTTGAAAGCTCTGTCGTTGGCTCTGTGCTCCCTGGGATTGGGCGCATCGCTGTCAGCCCACGCGGCAGCCAAAGAAGTCAAGGTCGGGGTGATTCTGCCGTTGTCTGGAGACAAAGCAACGTTTGGTCAGGAGTCACTCAATGGGTTGAAGCTTGCGCTCGAAAAAGCCGGAAAAGACAATCCTCAATTGAACCTGAAGGTCGAAGACACTCAGGGCACACCGTCGGGCTCGGCTGCAGCAGTCAATAAGCTTATCTCGACCGACAAAGTGAACGTGATTATTGGCGAGGTCGCGAGCTCGAATACGATTGCAGCGTCGACCGCAGCACAGTCCGCCAAAATTCCCCTGATGACCCATGCGTCAACAAACGACACAATCACATCGGGTAAGGATTTCATCTCTCGCATCTGTTTCGTTGACAGCTTTCAAGGTGCGGTGATGGCTAAATTTGCGCTGACCACTCTCAAGGCAAAGACAGCGGCGATTTTGGTTGATTCGGATTCCGATTACAGCCGCGGACTTCGTGATTCATTCAAAAAGGCATTCACCACTGCCGGTGGCGCAATCAAAGATGATTTGGTCATTTATTATTCACAGAAAGATCGCGATTTCAAAACCCAACTCATCAAGCTGCGCAAGGCTGCTCCCGATGTCGTGTTCATTCCAGGATACTACACCCAAGTCGGTTCCATTTTGCGTCAAGCAAAAGAGCTGAAGCTCAATACCAAATTTCTGGGGACAGACGGATGGGATAGTCCTGAGTTGTTCAAAATCGCCGGAGCTGCAGCTGCGTCGGGACACTATGTTTCCAGCCACTTTGCTGCTGATGACACAGATCCACGCGTTCAGGAGTTCGTAAAAGAGTACAAAGCTCGGAACAAGGAAAATCCAGGCGCAATGGCTGCTCTTGGATATGATGCTGGCTTCTTTATGCGCGCGGCCGTTAAAAAAGCGGGCTCTGCTGATCCAGCGAAGATTCGTGACGCCATTGCAAGCATGAAGAATTTTGATGGTATCACTGGAACGATCACTCTTGATTCGAACAGAAATGCTGTGAAGCCAGCTGTGATTGTTCAAACAACGGAAAAAGAGTTTAAATTTTTGACCCGCGTCAATCCTTAATTTTGACGTGACTTTGCGTGTGTGAGGAGGGCTTTCATGAAGAGAGCCTTCCTCATGTTTGTTCTTCCGGTCACGGAGCGACTTACCGGTGTTTGACCTCATTCAGTACCTCGTCGATGGTCTCGCTGTGGGAAGTGTGTACGCGCTGATTGCCCTCGGTTACTCGATGGTGTTTGGTGTTCTGCAGCTTGTGAACTTCGCGCATGGCGAATTGTTCATGGTGGGTGCGTACTTTGTTATGTACGCCATTTCTCTTGGCCTGCCGTGGCCTTTGGCTCTCATTGTTGGCATGTGTTTCGTTGGATTCTTCGCCGTCATCATGGAGAGACTGTGTTACAAGCCACTGCGTGGAGCCGGTAAACTCGCTCCACTCATCACGGCTGTCGGTTTGAGTCTTCTTTTGCAAAATCTTGTTCAAGCGATTCTTGGACCGAATCCTCAAAGTTACCCTGCACGTTTGCCTGATGGCTTTATGTCGACCCTTTTCGGATGGCTGCAAAGAGATCCGCAAACGTTTACCTTACCTCAGCTTCCCGAAGGACTTTTTGACTGGGGTGATTTGGTTATTCGACATCGGGATGTGTTGATTTTTGTTGTTGCTGTCGGCGTGACTTTCGGGCTCGAATTCTTTCTGAGGAAGTCCCGTCCTGGGCGAGGAATCCGTGCACTCGCGTTACAGCCCAATGCGGCTCGACTTGTTGGAGTTCCTTTTGATTTCACTATTTCTCTGACGTTCTTCATTGGTGCAGCGCTCGCGGTTGTTGCGGGTCTTTTGCAAGGCATGGCTGACAATCAGGTTATGCCCTACATGGGAATTTCGAGTGGTCTTAAAGCTTTCGCAGCTGCAGTTTTAGGTGGAATCGGTGTGATTCCTGGAGCACTGGTCGGCGGTCTCGTTCTGGGAATCGCTGAACGCTTGCTCGTGGGGTACGATTTGTCGACCTACAAAGACGGAGCTGCCTTTTTTATTTTGATTCTTGTGCTTCTCCTGCGTCCGCAGGGCTTGCTCGGCAAAGCAAGAATGGTCAAGGTGTAGACTTTATGCAGCAGTTTCTTGAATATTTGGTTTTGCCGCTGACGCTCTTCGGGATCACTGCCATTCAGGCATTGGGTTTGCAGCTCATCTTGGGTGGAGCAGGATTGCTTTCGCTCGGCCACGCTGCTTTTTATGCCGTCGGCGGTTATTCAGCGGCCGCATTTACTGTTTACGCTGCACCCGCTCTGGGGATCACGCAGCCTTTCATTCTTATGCTGCTCGCGCTTATCGTTGGAACTGCATCAGCCCTGCTGGCAGGTTTTTTGGTTGCACTCCCATGTCTTCGTTTACAGGGTGACTATCTGGCGATGGCCACGTTAGGTTTTGCTGAAATTCTTGGAACCGCGCTCAAAAACATCGATGCGATTGGCGGAACACGTGGATTCTCAGGAATTCCGAAACTCAGCTCGCTTATTTGGGTTTTCGTTGTTCTGGCTCTGGTTTGGTGGATGCTCTCGCGATTCAATCGCACCGGTCTGGGAATGGCAATTCAGGCGACGCGCGACGATGAAATTGCTGCTCGCAGCTTGGGAATCAATACGTACTCCAGCAAATTGTCCGCATTTGTCATCGGCTCTGGTATCGCTGGACTTGCAGGAGCTCTTTACGTTCACGCACTTCAATTCATTAGTCCCGATGAAGCCGACTTCTCGCGCAGTGTGATCATCGTGCTGGCAGTTGTCATTGGTGGCATGACGAGTTTGTTTGGAAGCGTTTTGGGAGCGTTGATCCTTGTTTCTGTTCCCGAAATCTTGCGCTTTGCGCCTGATGCAATTCGTGAACAGCGCATGATTTATTTCGCTCTCATTGTGATTTTTGTGATGCTCTTTAGTCCAAAGGGATTGCAGTCGCTGATCAGCAGAGTCTTGCCCCGCAAGAGAGCGTCGGCCGCGGGTGCGGGAGCTTCTTTGGGAGGTCGGCGATGAATCACCAAGCGTCGGCATCAGCCCAGCAGAAACCTCTATTGCGAGCAGAAAATCTAACCATTCGTTTCGGCGGTTTGGTTGCCGTGCAAAACTTTTCGCTTGAGGTGCCGGGAGGTCAAATCGTTGGTCTCATCGGCCCAAACGGTGCCGGTAAGACAACGGTGTTCAACTTGATGACCGGTGTTTACAATCCCAACCAAGGCGACGTGTATCTTGGCGACGTTAAACTCACTGGACGTGGCGCACATGTTATTTCGCGCGCCGGAATTGCACGAACCTTCCAAAATATCCGATTATTTTCGGGCTTGACCGTGCTTGAAAATGTGATTGCCGCGCAATGCTGGCAGCGTCGGGGAACAAGTTTTTCAAGTTTGCTGGCGTTCCCTAAAGCGAGAGCGTTCGAGGCTGATTTGCGGAAGCGTGCCTTGGATATGTTGAGTTTTGTTGGATTGGCCGAATTTGCCGAATGGGAAGCGACTGCGCTTCCCTATGGCTTGCAGCGCAAGCTCGAAATTGCCCGTGCATTGATGACTCAATCCAAGGTGCTCTTGCTCGATGAGCCTGCGGCAGGAATGAACCCAACTGAAAAAGATGAACTTGCGGCGTTAGTGCGTGAGATTGTCGCTCGTTTTGGGTTGGGTGTATTGCTGATTGAGCATGATATGAAATTTGTAATGAATCTTTGCGCACAAATCACAGTTTTGGATCACGGTGAAATTATCGCCGTCGGGACTCCAGCAGAAGTCCAGTCGAATGCAAAAGTGATTGAAGCTTACTTGGGCACAGACACTGGGCTTGAAGTGGCTGCAGAGGAGGTCTCGACATGAGTCTTCTGCGCGTTGAAAATCTCACGGTACGCTATGGTGCAATTGAGGCGCTTAAAAACGTCAGTTTTTAGGTGAATGAAGGAGAAGTTGTTACCTTCGATGGCGCAAATGTTGCCGGCAAAACAACCACAAGGAGAACTTTGTCCGGGCTCGTTAAACCTGTGTCGGGAACGATGACCTGCGAGGGGCAATCGCTCAACGCATTGGCGAGTCATCAGATTGTTCGTCTTGGTTTAGCGCAATCACCTGAAGGGCGGCTTGTTTTTCCCGATTTGTCGGTCAAAGAAAATTTGTTGCTCGGCGCATTTGCGCGCAAAGCGTCTCACCATGAACTCCAAACCGAGCTCGAGAGCTTGTATCACCTGTTTCCAAGACTCAAAGAACGACTCAATCAAGATGCCCATACGCTTTCGGGTGGTGAGCAGCAGATGCTCGCCATTGGACGTGCGCTTATGGCAAAGCCAACTCTGCTTCTTCTCGATGAGCCGAGCCTTGGTATTGCTCCGCTTCTCGTTCAGCAAATTTTTCAGAAGATTCTTGAACTCAACAGAAAAGACGGCATGACCGTTTTGCTCGCCGAGCAAAATGCACGCATGGCTCTGCGTATTGCTCACAGAGCCTATGTTTTGGAAGTGGGAGAAGTTGTTCAACAGGGCGCGGCAGCTGCGCTCCTCGACGATGAGAAATTG
>CAYWSV010000088.1:0-10229 GCA_964460155.1 uncultured Oligoflexia bacterium
GCTCTGCTTCACGACGAGACATGTGGATCATTTTGGTTGCGACAATGCGCAGTCCTGCTGATTCCATCATGTTAAAGATTTTGCCAACCAGATTGCGACGTACGCCATCGGGCTTGATGATTGAGAAGGTCATTTCCATGATGCGTTCCTTTCAGTGATTCCGACCAGTGTTCAAATACCAGTCCGACAGACGAGGCCGCAGTATTGTCAAAGGCTACTGTGCTGTCAAATCGGCGCGACAGAATGCGGGCATCATTCGAGTCCAAAGGATATTTTAGGAAAAATCGGCGTCAGTTCCGTAGGGTTTGTCGATGGACGGCAGAGTGGTGGAACGCGCGGGTGTTGAGAAAAAGGATTCAAAGTTCGGCCGGTTGAGCTCTCCAGCTACAAAATCGTTAAGAATTTTGAGGTCGGTATGAGCACGCGGGTTATGATTGCTCAGATCGCGGACAAGTTCCTTTAGGATTCGCAGGAGAAATGAAAAATCATAAAGATTTTCGAGGTCGGATTTACGCTGAGGTAACAACTCGATGCTTGCTGCGTCCTCGGAGATCGTCTGAAGATATGTTCTGATAAAGGTATTTTCCAGCTCACTGAGCGTTGGATGATAGCGTTGTGGCTCTGCAAAATTCTCCAAATTTTTAATCATGTGCCGACCGTATTCGGTTTCCGGTGCGACAATTTCTCTAAAGATGGGGAGCACCTGACTGCGCTCGGTTGTCAGCCACGCAAATTGTAAGCTGATAATGATCGAGGCCAGATCTTTGATGGATGATTGTTTTCTTGTGCGGTATTCCTCGTCATCGAGGCTGTCGGTTTCGTAATTCACCAGATACAGCCCTTCATCACTGATTAGCACTTGTCCCAGATGGGCGTGACCATGAATGCGAACCAGTAATCCAAGGTGTTCCGCTGCTCGAACATTCTCAAATAATTGGTGAGAAAAATCAGCTATTTTAGAAATTTCTTGAGCTGTTATTCCAAGGGTCTGGGCGTGATTCCGAATGAAATAAATTCGTTCGTTGAGTTTTAGTAGCAACTCATCGAGCCATTTATCTTTGGCCTCTCCTGTATTTGTTTCGGGTGTGATGAGCGGATTTTTCTTGCAGTTGGTCATGGCAATATGGAATTCCGCCATGAGTCGCCCAAGTTTTGAAATGGTTTCTAGAATAGAATGCCAAGAAAGCCGAGCTGACCTTTCTCGCATAGGGTCAGGAAATCGAGCGTGCTGAATTTTCGCGGTGAGTTCCTGCCAGAGCTTAGCGTTACTCTGAATGTACCTCGTCACGATGGCCACCGGCAGACCGGGTCCATCGGAGTTTGCCGGATATAAATCGTAGCGGGTTGTGAGCTCAGGATGATTCAGAAAATGATTTTGCCCGTTCAAGTATTCAAGGATTTCAGCCTCAACTGAATACGGCCTTTCGGGAGAAATAACTCTGAATATTTTGCAAAGATGTTGAGTTTCGACGCGAGTGCAAGCGTTTTTATTATCTGTCCAAAGATTAATAACATTAAAGCTCGACTGTGCTTCAAATTGGCGGCACAGCAGCGTCCCGCCACGAATGGTGGGTAATCGCCCGGCCACCATCGCAACATGTTTCCAGTTCGAGTAAAACTCCGCGTCGGCCGTGGCCTCGCGTAAGCTCCAAGGTGGAAGCGAAAATAAATCGCCATCCTGACTGTAACGCGCGATTCTAAAAGGAAAGGTTAGAAGTTCACCAAAGCCGGGGCACTTGAGCCACGCCAGTCCAATGGCTCCGCTTGCATCTTGTTTGAAGACGCATGCATCGAACAATTGAACTGGGGCTGTCGGGGGGCCTGAAAAAGGATAGAAGCGCTGCAACGGCCAGTGTTCCGATGGGATTGCAGCCAACAACTGTTCGAGAATTTGAATAAAAGCGTTCACTGATGGCCCCAATCAGGCAGGGCAAACTGTATTTGGCCCTGCAGTCTGGGGGCTATGTTGGGTCACGCACGACCACATCGTCAAGGTCCGGGAATTCTTCCAATATGTAATTCGCAATTGATTCAGAGGTATAGGCCTGAACGGTGCAACTGCCACAAGCTCCAGATAAGCTGATGGTCAATATTCCGTTGTCCAGCCCCTCAATCAGGACGTCGCCACCGTGGGATTGGACCCCAGGTGCAATTTTTTCATCAATGAATTTCTGAATCGCAACTCTTTGTGAGGATGTGTTTGCACTGATCATATTTATCATTTACCCCGTGATGCAGAAATTGCCTTGCAGAATGGCGCATAAAATCCGATAAACTCAGCCATAGGTCAACATGTGCTTAGCCTTGACGGCGAGTCCTTGAATCTCACTACACCGCGTGATGGAATCAAGGGACTCCTCTGTGAAACAGGGGTTTGGCCGCCGGAGGCTTGTCTGTGCTGACCTCAGCAAGAAGAGTCTTTACTGTCCCTCAGTGCGTGTGAAAAGGAGAATTTCATGCGAATTGGGTTTTGCCAGAAGCGAGCGGTCAAAAAACCCAATGGATTGTGCGGGGGGAGTCGGGGGCGTGAAACTTGTGAGTCGGCACGGAGCGAAATTTTGAACAAGCGATGGTTCACCCAAAAAATAGCGTTCGGGATTCCTGCCGTCATCATGGCGGTCGCGTGCGTGTCGGTCGGACAGAGTGCGCGAGCAGAGGGCGACAAACAGCGTCAGACTGTCGGCCCATCGACCCGCGTGTCCTTGACCGCAAAGGCAAGCGACAGGTCAATTTTTACTGATTTTCATTATGTCAGTCGTCGTTTGTTCGGCCTCGACAACATGACGGGCATCTCTATTTTCGATGCTGTTGGTGCAGCGGATGCAGTCAGAAAGAGCCAGCGCATTGGTGATTTGTGTGACAAGATCGACTCCCGTTACCGGTCGCTGGGCTGGGGAAAAAGCCCATGCTCGACCCTGCCGTGGACCTATGACCGCGTCTCTGAACAAGGCCATCCCCTCATTTATTGGGATTATTCGGGCCTGACCTGGGGAACGGGTGAGCTTCCCAATGACGAGAGCACGCTCGTGTTGGGTGGGGTCCATCCAGACGAGCTGACCCCCATCAATCTCGCGTTCCGCTTCGCTCATGCTTTGCAAAAAGACGCAGCGCTTTTTGCACAACACCGCGTGGTGGTTGCCCCGCTCGTTAACCCTGACGGCTTTTTTATGTTTCCTGCCCGACGGACGAACGCCAATGGCGTTGATTTGAATCGCAATTTCGCCACTCGCGACTGGTGGAGTTCGGCCATGCGTTGGTGGAAACAGCGGCGAAATTCAGACCCGCGGCATTTTCCCGGAGCCGCTCCCGACACTGAGGAAGGTACGCGTTTTCAGGTCGATTTGATGACTCGATTTGAACCCGACAAGGTGGTTTCTATTCACGCTCCGCTTGGTTTCCTCGACTATGATGGGCCGGGCGACAACAAGCGGCAAAACCTATCGAGCTTCGAGAAAAAAGCTCGCGATTTGGCCTACGTGGTTTCGAGAAATTCGAACAATTACCGTGTCCTCGATTTTGTCTTTTACCCGGGCTCGTTGGGTAATTTTGCGGGCAACGAGCGTAAGGTTCCGACCGTGACACTCGAGTTGTCGAGTACGAACCCGCGCTATGCGGACAAATATTGGCGCGAATTTTTCCCCGGCCTGAAAGCCGCTGTGAAGTACGAATTTAAGCGCAGCATGCTTGCGCGTATGGATTCCTTGCCATTACAAACCTCCAGCCAAAATGGCTGTTGCCTGGATTAAATTAATTTTCAGGTTGCTGCTCGTCTTTTAAAAGAAAAACTCAACCCCCGTGCAACGGTTGAAGTGTGCAAGGAGCCGCTCAATTGGCTTTTTCATTTGAATTGTTGAAACAAGATCAAAACACCGCTGCCCGTCGTGGAGTCGTCAAGACGAGCCATGGCGAAATTCAAACTCCGGTGTTTATGTCCGTGGGAACCTTTGGTTCCGTGCGTGCGCTCGATCACCATGATCTGGAATCAATCGGAGTGCAGATCATTCTGGGAAATACATATCATTTGTATTTGCGTCCGGGTGCTGAGACTCTGCGTCGAGGTGGCGGATATCACAGGTTGATTCATTGGGATCGCCCTATTCTCACCGACAGCGGTGGATTTCAGATATTCTCTCTTCCTCACCAGCGCGTCATTAGTGAAGAGGGCGTTGAGTTTCGGAGTTATCTTGATCAGGCCGCACGTTTTTTTAGCCCCGAGAGCAACATCGAGTTTCAAGAGGTCATCGGCTCAGACATCATGATGGTTCTTGATGTTTGTGTTCCTTCGACCAGCAGCCGCGAAATTGCTGCACGTGCAATGGAGCGTACTCATCGTTGGGCACTGCGTTGCAAAAAGGCGCAGAAAAATCACGAAAACGCGCTCTTTGGTATCGTGCAAGGAGCAATTTTTGAAGATTTGCGAACACAAAGTGCGCAGGCGCTCACTGAACTCGATTTTCCAGGATACGCCATTGGTGGACTTGCTGTCGGTGAAACCGATGAAGAGCGCGAACACTTCACATTGTTTACTGCAAACCAACTCCCATCAGGTAAACCACGATATCTCATGGGAGTCGGAACGCCTCATGATTTAGTGCGAAGCATTCGCGCAGGCGTTGATATGTTTGACTGTATTATTCCAACCAATCACGCCCGTCAGGGTGTGGCCTACACTTTTTCGGGCAAGGTTAAATTGCGTCGCGCTGCGCTCGCGGTTGCGAATGAACCCATCGATACGACTTGCGGTTGCTTTGTTTGCCGCAGGTACTCACGCGCTTATTTGCATCAGTTGATTAAGTGCGAAGAGCCCACCGGATGGCGACTCGTCGGCTATCACAACACATGGTTTTATGAGCGTTTGATGGAACGTTGTAGAGAAGAAATCAGCGCAGGAACCTTTGAACAGTTCAGCCGTTGGTTTCTCAGCCATGTTGACGACTAATACCTTGACTCAGAGCGCTTGGATCAGCTTTTTCAAAGTGTTTATGTGCGGACCAACCAATGTGTAGCCCGAGAGAGTGCCTGCACACAGCCCGGGTCCTCCATTAACGACGGCAAGTACACCTGAAATCCCGTTGACAACGAGTGGTCCACCCGAGTCTCCAAGGCAGGGACTATTTTTCGGTTGATCAGAAGGTGGCACGAAAACTGCCGTGGCCATGCTTTCACTCAGCGCAGCAAGACGACCATGATTTTCTCTCAGATGTCCCTGCGGACCAACGCCTTGAACAGCAACTTCTCTTTCTGAATATGCACTGCACCCGGTTTTTTCTGACCAAGTGTATTTAACACCACCGTTACTTTGACCAAACATTTCACAGATGTTTTTGGGGTAATTGACCCGCCAGATTTGTGAACTCCAGACAAGATTTTCAATACCGAATCCAAGAACAGAGATTTTAGGAAATGAATCATACGCGCTTAATGAAAAGCCCAAATGAGTTTGGACGATGCCTTGTTGAAACTGATTGGCGTCATTGAGTTGTTTTTTACGCACATCGCTTGAGAGTTTTGGAAGTGAGGGTGTGCGCTGGGCGATTTGGGTTGTGCGTAGATCTTTCGTTTGCTCAGCATCGAAGACAATTACAGCGATGTCCACATTGATGATATTTACAGGAGCTGGGGCAGTACCAATCAAATGATCAAGATGTTCAACAAACCAGAATCTGCTTTCGGCAAACTTGGGGTGTGGAAGAAATTTTTTGATGGCAATGGATTTTTTTTGTGCTGGAAAAAAAGCGAACGCATTGGCACCGTCGACCGAGCAATGTGCTGCCGTGAGCCCAACGGGCGCGGAGTGCATGCGTGAATCATTAATCAAAGTCCCTGTGCAAACGTGGTAGGCCTTGCAGTTGGTTGGTAGTCCGCGGCTGTCTAGCTCGCGCAGATTGCACGGAGTTCCAAATCCACCGTCGCGGATTTGAAAAGTCGCTTGAGCTTCATTGCTTTCGTATCGACTCACAGGTCCGTTGCCTTGTGTCTCGGACACCGGTTCTTGTGTTTTATTTTTACAGGCTGTGCTGAGAAGGGCGACCGAGAGAGCGGTGATCTTGATTAAAAATGAGCTGTGCATTTTCATGTTTTTATTCTCCCTGTCTCCAATGCTCCCTTCAAGAATAGAGACAGCGAGTCTCATTTCAAAAAAAAACCACCGCGTTTCGGCGGTGGTTTTTTGACTCGCAAAAAACAAGATTTAGACAGGCAACAGAATGTGGTTCAATTCTGTTTCAACCGAACAGCGATCAAGATTCTTGGCTGCCGAGATTTCGGAAACAATCATCGCCCGAGCTCTTTCCAGCATTTTCTTTTCACCGAAAGACAGGTCCTTGTCGTTGCGCAAGCTCGACAGGTCACGCAAAACTTCGGCGATTTCCACAAGATTACCTGTGTTAAGTTTTTCGTTCAGTGCACGGAAGCGACGATTCCATGTCGCTGTCGATTTCTTCGACGGTGACTTAAGAATGTCATATATCTTCTCGACTTCACGGGGAGAAATGACAGCGCGAAGACCAACCGTTTGGGCTGCTCGTGTTGGGACCATGACCTTTGCGCCGGTGGCATGGATCTTCAGAACATAGAAGTCCTGCTTAGTTCCTGCAATCTCGCAGCTTTCAATATTTTCAATGGTTCCGACGCCATGGCAGGGATAAACTGCCTTTTCGCCGACTCCAAACATGACTCTTTCTGAACTCATTTCTCTAGCCCTCCAGGAGAAGTGGTTCACGACACTTCAAGCGGTTTACAGTCCGCCCGTGAGTCGTTCAGCAAAACCCTTGCCAGCCGGGTCGTCACAAGTCTCCAAGAAGAATCAACCGCACGAGATGGCAGCCATGAACTTTTTCGCATGACTTATTGTGGGTTAAATGCAGATCTTTAGGTGAACTTGACTCGAAAGTAAGACGACCCCTTTCGCAAAGGTAAACGGTTGGGTACCACGCGGAGAGACGTGCTGTCAATAAAAATTGCTAACCTGTGAGGCACGTGCGGAAAACCCCTTGCCCGTGCGCATGGTTTCGACAATCTCACTCGCTCAGACGTGCCGTGGGGCAATGGCTCAGCGCGCATTCGGGGGGCAAGGCTTATGACGACACATGTCAAACAGACAGACGCACTCATGTACATCGGCAAGGTGCGTGATCCGTTGCATGACACAATCGCTTTCACTCAGGTTGAAAAGCAGGTCATTGATAGTCCTGAATTTCAGCGACTCCGACGGATTCAGCAGACAGCCTTTATCAAATACGTTTTTCCGGGTGCAACGCACACGCGCTTTGTGCATGCACTGGGTGTAATGCATATGGCCGGTGTGTTGTTGAACTCGCTTATTTCAAATCAGCAACGCATTCTCTCGGCTCTGGACTCGTCTTTGTCTCAGTTGCCACTGACTGTTCAAAAATCACACGACATGACCGAGTTGCATCATGGTAGCTTGACTGGAACTCAGTCTGCGCTTGAGTGGTTGAAGCATTCAGAAATCGCACAGATCTTGAGACTCGCTGCGTTATTGCACGACGTTGGACATGCGCCTTTCAGTCACAGTTTGGAAAGGTTTATGCCGACATGGAAAGAGCTCGATGAATCGTTGAGCGCGTTGGGGCTTCCTGAATATCTGCAGACGGCCTTCATCAAAAAAATCAACAAGCAAAAAGGCAAACATCCAAGCGCACTCGATTCTAGAATTCGTCATGAAATATATACACTCATGATCGTCGCGCGTATTTTTTCGGGAAGCGATGAATTGTGTTCGTTTAGTCTTGGTCAAGACGTATGCGCGGTGCTTGATTTAGATGTTGCACCCTCTGAACAGGGAGTGTTGAACGCGAGTGGTTTGCAAACCCTGCTCCACGAAGTTGTTAGCGGCGAAATTGACGTCGACAGAATGGATTATTTGTTGCGCGACTCACGGGAGTGCGGTGTCGTGTATGGTCTTTTTGATGCTGGTCGAATTTTGGATTCGGCATGCTTTTATAAAGATCCATCGACATCTCATTACCATTTAGCCATCAGGCGCAGCGGCGTTGCAGCGTTTGAAGATTATCTGCGCGCGCGCTGGAGTATGTATCAGCAGGTTTACTTTCATAAAACAGCAACGGCCTGTGAAGCGATGCTTGAGGCAATTCATAAAAGTCTCAATCGGTTTTCATTGCCATTGTCTTTGGAGGAATTTCTGAAACTCGATGATTCATCTTTCATTGGTTTTGCGCAGGCGCGTGCTGAGGGATTGTCAACACGTGGTATCGAGCTGCTTGAAGATCTTTTGTATGGGCGAAAACTTTGGAAGAGAGTTTATGAGGAGAGCATTCCTTCAGATCAGCTTTCGACCGCACCCAGTCTTTGTCCTGCGACAATCAATTTTTTAAGGTCGCAGGGTATACCGAGCGAGATGATTGAGAGCAGCACGAGTTTGACACGCTTCTCACCCAAAGGTCGGGACCGTCATTCGCGCAATACTCTTAAAGTCGTTGTTAAAGATGTTCATGGTTTGCGATTCCTTGAGCCCATCGAGATGCACTCGCGTTTGGTGAACCGCCTTGATGAAGAAATAGTGATACGTCGGATTATTGTAGCGCGAGAAAATGAAGGAGGCCAACCGATCGATTCAAAAGTCGTGCAACAGCGCGTCTCGAGTGAGGTTGTCAGTCCGCGCACCGTTCTTGATCATTAATCAGACGAGAGAAGCGCATGTTCGACTATTTCATTTCAGGTTGGAGTTTTTTCTT
This sequence comes from uncultured Oligoflexia bacterium, assembly GCA_964460155.1. Lineage (GTDB taxonomy): Bacteria > Bdellovibrionota_B > Oligoflexia > Silvanigrellales > Silvanigrellaceae > RFOM01. The sequence goes on from CAYWSV010000088.1 coordinate 8,718, forward strand.
TCGCTGGCCGGTGGCGAATGCGTCCACGTTTAGGCCACTAGGCGTCTTTCTTGGTCCGTTCTTGCAATCTTTTGTTTTTGTCTGCTTCTCGTTGGTGGGACTTTTGTTGCTGAGCGAAAGTCAACAGCAATGGGCGCCAGCTTTTGGATTTTTGGGCCTGTCGATGCTCACGGGATTTTTTCACGAGGATGGTCTTGCGGATACGGCGGATTCTCTTGGTGTTTCGAAATTCGATTCGGGTGCTTCGCTCGAGAAGATTCACTCGACGTTTAAAGACCCACGACTTGGAACCTTCGGTGTGAGCGCTCTTGTGATGCTCTGGGCGTTTCGTCTTCTTGCTGTGTCTCAATCCAAAATTTCGATTTTGGTTTGGGCTTTGGTGTGTTTGACGTCGCGGGCATCGGCTCTTGCGCTTGGATTGGCTTTTTCGTCGCGTTCGGCTCTGGCGCACAGCGCGCGGTCTTCGCATGTGATGCAGAGTGTGGGAACATTGAAGGCCGCAAGCTTGCTTTCGATGGTGTGTGTGGTTGGTATTTCAGTCTGTTTTAGCTTGGGCAGCTTGGATGTCTTTCGGAATTTTGGATTTATCGTGCACCCCGATGCTGCCTCGGCCTTTCGGCTATTTGCGTGTGCAGCGCTCGCGTTGGGTTTGTCGGCCGTCGTGTTTGCCGGGCTCGTTCGGCGCACCGAGGCCCTCAATGGCGACCTGCTAGGTGCCTCGGTTTGCCTTTCTGAGGTTTTCTTAACAATCTGTATTTTAAGATTTTTTTAATTAATTGTTTAAGTTTCCCCTGCCCTTCGCCGAGCGATTGGTGGATTACGGAGGAGACTGACTATGGCCGTGCGCATTGCATCGCAGAGTGATCGCAACCCGCCAACCCGCGGGGTTGACCGCCAGAACGCGCTCAAAGGTCGTCGCGTTGTTGTTGTAGATGATAGTCCTTCGCAGCGTCTGCGCTTGTGTGACGTATACCAATCGCTGGGCATGCAGGTTGTTGGCGAAGCGTCCAATGGGCTCGAAGCTCTTGCGATTGTCGAACGAACCAAGCCCGATCTTGTTTCCCTCGACGTCATTATGCCCGTTATGCATGGTGTTGAAACGCTGGGGTATTTGCGTGAGGCAAAGAATCAGGCCTTTGTTGTTTATGTCAGCGCCATGGGGAACCTCGAGGCCATGACGGAGGTGAAGGCTCCCGGAGGATATTTGCCCGATGCGATCTTCTCCAAAAAGGATTCTGCGGAAACCTTTGCGGATGTTTTGACTTCGGTCTTTGTCGGCGAGGACGAAAATGCTCGCCCTGCGCAGTCAAAGACAGCCGAAGAGCCCGCGGCGGGAGGCAACGGAAGGGCTGTGTCCTAGTTGCCTTGACTGTGCTAGACGCCCCTCCTCTGAAGGAGGGGTTTTTTTATGTCCGCTGATCGTCTGTCTCAGAGTCGTCTTTCATCGAGTCGAAGCGTGTTCCTCAGGCGTGCATCAATGCAGTCGGTGGACTGGTTTCCTTGGGGTGAGGA
>CAYWSV010000088.1:10239-13261 GCA_964460155.1 uncultured Oligoflexia bacterium
TCTTGTGTATCGGTTCTGCAGGGTGTCGTTGGTCTCGACGGATGGCCGAGGAAAATTTCGAGGATGCGGATGCCGCGGATTTTCTCAATCAGAATTTTATCTGTGTTCTTGTTGATAAAGAAGAGCGACCTGAAATTGCGGACATTTACTCTGAAGCACTCAGAGCACTGACAGGCGGTCGTTACTCGTGGTCCATCAATCTTTTTCTGACCCCTCAGAAGCTACCCTATTCGGGAGGCTCGTATTTTCCCAATCAGTCGAATTTTGGCAAAGTCTCTTTTTCGGATGTTTGTGCTGGTGCATTGCACTCATTTTTAAAAGAGAATCAAAACGTTCGTGTGTTTGCAGAGGATCTGTCCAAGAATCTGCAAGATGCTGTTCGCGATTGTTCTTTGCGCAAGCTAGAGGCCGAGCTCGCTGACTCAGCTTTGAATTCAGAAAAGATCAAAAAGTTTTTGGCTGAGACATGTTCACAATTGACTGCACAATTGTCTGCAGACATTGATCATGAAAATGGTGGTTTTAGTCAACTTCCCAAGAGCCTCGAGCCCGCGTGTTTGTCAGCACTGCTCTTTTCAGGAGAAAGGAAAAGCGCTGCAGCTGCTTTGTTAACTCTCGATAAAATACGCTGTGGCGGTATTACGGATCAGGTTGAGGGAGGGGTTTTTCGATCGGCCACTGATTCTCGCTGGATGAGTCCTCAATTTGAAAAAAATCTTGAAGATAATGCTCAACTCTTGTGGCTTTTTGCTGCAGGGTCAGCGTTTTTGCAAAAGTCAAATCCAGAAAAATCTGCAGATTTTCAGCAAACAGCAAAAGATATTTTCAATTTTTTGGAGCGCAAACTCCGATGCCCGCGCACGGGTCTCTATTTTAGCTCCGAAACTTGGACACCCGATGCTGAAGACGGCAAAGAGTACACCATAGAATTTGAGACTTTTCTGGAGGCTTTTGCTGGTAATCGTGAGCTTTCTGATTTTGCAACCGCATTTTTTGGTGTGAGCAAAAAGGGTCAGATCAATGGGGCAAACGTCTTGTCTCGGCCGGCATCGTTGGAAGCATTTTGCAAACAGCGAGGCATTTCAGCATCGACTGCTCGCACGTACGTCAAGGAAAGTTTGAATATTTTAGAGTCTCTTCGAAGGCAAAATCAGTTTGCGCAGAGCAGCGGATTGATTGTTCTTGCTGGAAGTACACTGCTGGCCTCGAATCTCTTGCGCGCGGCTCAGTTGTTGGGTGAGTCACAATGGTTGGATCGTGGATTGGAATTATTTGATTCTTTGTGGAGCCGTTTTTTGGCTGATAGAGAATCTCCCGCGCATCAAATTTTGAATGATGATGGTGTGAGTGGTGGCCCAGCACTGGCCGATGACCTCGGTTTTGCTTTGCGAGCATGCGTAGATGCCTACTGCGTTACTGGTCGTGCGGATTATGCACAACGTGCGCGACAGATCGTTAAATGGTTGCATGCGTCGTGTGTCGACCCAGCGCAGGGAACGTTGTTTTATGCGCCGCAATCATCGGAGGTGTTTACTCGTCCGTTGCAATGGGTCGACAGTCAGACACCTTCATGCGCGTCGGTTATTTTTGAAAGCTGTCGGACCTATTTGGCGGTGTGTGCTGCTGCCGGGGTGTTGAGTCAGATGGAGCCAGCCGAATTGAAAATGTGGGAGGCCCTTGAATTGGTTGCGCTCGCCACGTTTGCGGGGCGAGCCCGTCGTTTTCCTCGGTCATGTGCGACAGGATTGTCGGCCGTGAGATGGTCGATCTCGCAAAACGTCTGTGTTTTAGATGCCTCGCGCGCGGCTGACCCTCATCACTGGTTGAATGTCGCACGGAGCTTTTGGCAACAGTGTCTGGTTCCAGCCGGACTCTGGTGTGTTTTGAGCAATCGCCCTGTCCTTGAGGGAGACACAGACCGGTTTGCTGTTGCAGCCGACAGCGAGCCGAGGGAGACTTTGCCGGAGTTTCTGCCTCTCGCTTTGTGTACTGTGCGGGGGTGCTACGAATCAACGGTCAATTATGCTGAAATAATTGACCAAATTAGAATTTACTCGGAACCTGAAGGGTGAATTCCATGGGGAGGTCATGGCAATGAATGAATTGGATTGTGTGTCCCTCCCACATCTGAAGGGGTCGTTTGTGGAACTTGAATCTGGAACTTCTGAAAAGGTCGCACCCACAGTCTTTACCGTCTCCGATGGCACGGGCGAAACCGCCATGAGCATCGTTCGAGCTGTGAGGGTTCAGTTTGAAAACGCAGAAATTCAGATTGAACGCTTCAACAAAGTCCGCACCCGTGAGGTCCTTGAGCATTTACTTCAGCGTGCCCTGCGTGAGAACGCGACGGTGGTGGCGACCATCGTTGATCCAGAATTGCGCGTGTATTTGATCTCGCGTGGCATGCAGCTGGGTGTGCATATCGTTGATGTGCTTTTTCCCTTGCTTGAAACTCTGTCAACGCAGCTCGGTCGACGTCCCAGCGCGATTCCTGGACTTTTGCGTCAGCTCGATCAGGATTATTTCAAGCGCGTGTGGGCGATTGAATACACGGTACGCCATGACGATGGCGTAGCTCTTCATGATCTCAATGAAGCCGATATTCTTCTCGTCGGCATTTCGCGCACATCCAAGACTCCACTCAGCATGTATTTAGGTCACAAAGGCTACAAGGTGGCGAACGTGCCGCTTGTTCCAGGTACCGAACTTCCGGCCGAGATCTTCAACGTTGATCAAAACAAGATCATTGGACTTGTGATTGACCCGGCTCGTTTGACAGAAATTCGGACCGCGCGGGTTGAAGCCTTGGGAAGTTCGGGCAAGGGCGATTACGCCAACGGTGCCAAGGTTTTCGAAGAGCTCGAGTGGTCGCGCGAGATATTTAAGCGCAACAAGCGTTGGCCTGTGCTGGATGTGACGGGCAAGGCATTGGAAGAAACAGCGGTAGAAATCGAGCGGATTATTCTTTCGCGTTTTCCGCATCTGCAAGAATCTGGATTTTGAAGCGAAAAAATGGCGGGCC
>CAYWSV010000089.1:0-13241 GCA_964460155.1 uncultured Oligoflexia bacterium
CAGCATCAGATTCAGGTTCGCCCAAAATAACTTTTTCACGCTGACTGCTCACAACCGTTGGGCTGTACAAATCAGCCGTTGCGAGCTTCGCGCCGACCCCCAAAAACATGCGCGCCTTGGCTGTTGATTGTTGAAGGGTAATTGAGACGACATCTTCAGCCACAGGCGCGACCACCAACACAATAATGGCTACTGCTGCGGTCTGAAAAAAAGCCAACCAACGCGCAATTCCCAAAGAAAATATCTGAGAGATATATCCCCGGGACCAACACCTTGCTCTCCAAAAACCCAAAAGAAATGCAGCAAAAAACAGACACGCCGAGGAACCAAGAAAACCTGCAACTAGAGGCACCTTCTGGTGAAGATACGCGTTCACCAATGCAGATTGCCGTGGATTCAGAGTCACCCAATCGCCCACCACAGGTTCCCAGAAAAGAATGACCAAACCTATGAAGAGAAATAACGCTGGCAAAATAAAAGGAAGTCCTTTGGCCGAACGTAACAAAAAAACTCTCGCCCGCTCGCCCAGAGAAGAAGAGCTTTCAGAAAAGCCCAACGATGCCAAAAGCGCTAGAATAGGACACAGAGACCACCCCACACTTTGACGCCAGCCCGTTGAGAAAGCAAAATACAAACAACAAGCGACACTCCACGAAAGCAACCAGCGTCGAACAGACGCCAGCCCATCGCGATTCTGCTGTTCACCCTGCAATGCGTGTCTGGAATGAAAAACATTATCGTCTTGAACTTGGTCTTGAGATGATTCAATTGCCCTTGCGACAAGGGGAAGACAAGCGAGGCGAGCAACACTCAACCAAGTCAAGAGAAGACCGCTGCTGATGAGCATTAAGGGGAAGCCCCAATAATGTTGCGAGGAATCAGACCAAGATGGAACTGAGGCCCGCTCGATCAACATTTGACCCAAAAATTGATCGGCGAAATTCCTTCCACCGTTCGCCTTGAGCCACTCAAAAAACAAAAAGGAAAAGAACGCCGCGAGCAGAATCTGAGGGACAAAGAAGCCTAATTGCCTCAGTCTTTGCTTTGATGAATCCCCAGACCACAAACAGAAAAATAATGCCGAAGCCGAGGATAAAATCATGCCCGTCAGCCCAGAGGTAACAGTCGCTCCAAAAAGGGCACCCACTGAAATAAGAAAAAGCGAAAATGACGAACGTCGCGATTCGAATCGATTGTGAATCCTCAGTGATTCAGCGCAGACGAAAAGGGTTGTGAAAAGTGAGAGCAAAATCTCGGGCACAACAGCTGCAGCTGCAAGCGTAGGCAAAAAACACATTAAGAGAAAATAGATTGGAGATATGCCGCTACGAATTTCCCGCTTGTGTTCAAAAACAGAAACTTCTTTTCGACGACTCAGAACATTCCACGTTCGATGAACAAAAAAAACACTCAAAGCTGTGCACAAGAGTCCAAAAAATCGAGCTGAAAACGAGGAGATTTGAGCTTCTGTTCCATCAAGAATCCAACTTACAACAGCCAAGGCTCCAACAAAAGTTGGTGGAGTCAGATTGTAATTTTCCCCATTGAACAAGGGCTGAGGTGACCATTGTCCAAGAGCCTTCATCTCTTCCGCTATTCGACGATATAGAGCCTCATCAAAATCGAAGGGCTCTATCGCAAAAAAGCGGAAACCAATGAGCAAACACAGGCCTGCAATAAACAAAGTCTGAATCGGACTGACAAGAACTCGGAACGAACGTCGCATTCGACCAATGCTATTGTCCATCATGAGCAGAGTCTTTCCGCAATTTGCGAATCCCTAGCGCCACTTGGACCTGACTCAGGTAGCCGCGAAACATATTGCCTTCGCGCTCACTTAAAGCTGCTCGGTTGAGAACACGGTGAAAATAATGGAGCAAACGGTCGGGATTGCCATCGCGTGTTAAACCAATTTCGACCATGGTCTGACGCCAGTGTCCAACAAGATGCAACAAGCTTTCGGCGGAGATTGACTTTTCGTCCTCGAACCGAGTTTTAACCTGAGGCTTCTGTTGGTCCTCGGGCAAACCATTCCAAAGACAGCCCGCCAGAACAATTCCCACGGCTTGACTTAAGTTCAATGAAGGCACGGAGGGATGAGTCGGAAGCGTGCAAATGGCAGAACACAACGTCAAATCGTCCTGAAGTAGACCCGTATCTTCCGGCCCAAAGACCAAGTCAGTTCGACCAGACCTGTTCACACAGGCCGGCAAATCGCTCCATCCAAGGTCAGGACGTCTCATATCTCCCGTTCGGCGCGAAAATCCAACAACAAATGCAGCGCCCTCAAGTGCTTCCCTGAGAGAATTTTTGACAGAAAACTTTTCGAGTTTTGATGCTGCGTGAACGGTCGCAAGAGCCCGCGCTTCCGATGAAAACACGTCACACCGAGGCGCAACGATAACAACATCATCAACCCCAAAGTTTCCGGCCAATCGTGCAATCGCTCCGATGTTTGCCGAATGCATAGGACTCACCACGACAATGCGAATACTATTCACTCAACTCCTCCGGAAAGCATTTTTTAAGCAGATTCTGCGCCGCTTCAGATGCCGTCTGATGATGTCTTTTCCACTGTGCATGTGCATCTGCACCTACGGTATTGCTGACACCCAATACCGCGGCCCAACGCACCCGAGCAAACGAAGCAGCAAGCCCGACTCCAAAAACCTCAAGATTTTCCAGCTCAGAGATCTCAGAAAAAGAATGTGCAACCTCAGCATCCAAAGTAATTGCAGGTGTCGACAATGCACGCATCGGATGAACCGATGCGGAGTATGGCGACGATAGATCTGTTGAGAGGGTTTCAAACTTGTCGACCTGCGGGAGGTACGCCTTGCCTTGAACCATTGCTGCATCAGACCACAACGCCGAGGAAACAAGATAGGCCGAGTTGAGAGACACCTTTGAATCATAGGCGCCAGCTGTCGCAACAAAAAAAACCGAACGAGAATTAGACCCAAACTGAGCCGCAGAGTTCAGGGCTGTCGCAAGGGCCATCGATGCACGCGGTGTGCCGACCCCCGTCGTCAAAAATGCATAAGGTCCAACGACTCGAAGATTTTCACTCAACACTTCAATTGCTCTACCGCGTGCGAGCTCATCGGCCAGCAGCTTTTGCTCGGGCCACCACGCAGACACAATCCATGTTTTGATTTTTCCAAGTGCCACAGAATTCACGTTGCACCACCTTCGGTATTCAGATTTTGCAACAACTCACTTGCTTCAAACCAAGCAGCCTCAGCCTCGCCCAAAGAGTCCTTCAGAGTCCGCATTTCTTCAGAAAGCTGATGAGCTTTCTGATAATCACTCCCCACATCAAGCAGTGCCGACTCACGGGTTGATATTTGCTCTTGCAAGTTTTGTATCTTTTCTTCGAGGTCGGAAATTTTTCGCGTTAACTTTTGCTTTTCGCGCTTCTCTGCCTGCGCATCGGAGCGCTGTCGTGCGCGAACATCCTTTACAGATGATTCACTCGTCGAATCGGCCGTTGCCGATGGAGTCATGACTGCAGAACGCTCAAGAATATTCGGAAATCCTGAAACCTGTGCAAGACGGGGATAGTCGTCTAAATTTCCCTCAAAGATTGCGTTCTGACCGCCGGGCAACATCACAAAAATATGAGTTGCAAACGAGTTTATGAATTCGCGGTCGTGGCTCACACACAGAATAGTTCCTTCGAAATCCTGCAATGCTTCTGAGAGAATTTCGGCGCTCGACATATCCAAATGGTTGGTCGGTTCATCAAGTATCAGAAAATTTGCATTTTGCGATAACAAGATTGCAAGTCCGACTCGATTTTTTTCACCACCCGAAAGAACATCAACCTTTTTAAAAACATCATCTCCACGGAACAAAAAATTACCAAGAAGAGCACGTGCCTCTTTTTCCGTGAGTTCAGTTTTGCGCTGAACATTTTCAAGCACCGACTTTTCGCGGTCAAGAACATTGAGCTGATCCTGTGCAAAATAAGCGCTTGTGACTTGATATCCGAACTCGAAAGACCCAGAAAGACGGTCGACGTGGCCGGCAATCGTTTCGAGCAATGTCGACTTTCCAATCCCATTCGCACCAATGACGCAGACCTTCTGACCTCGCAGAATGTTCAGACGCAGATCTTTGGCGAGTGGCTTTTGAACGGAATAACCAATCGTCATGCCATTAATTCGGAGAACTTCTTTGCCGCTCGGCTGAGGTGCCTTGAAAGTAAAGGCCACTTCATTCTCTTTTTGAGGAAGATCGATTTCATCTTCAAGGTCCTGCAAACGAGAAAGCATTTTAACACGAGCCTGAGCTTGTTTCGCCTTGGTTGCCTTTGCGCCAAAGCGCTCAATGAATCGGGTTAAATCGGCTTTTCTGCGGGCAATAGCCTCAGCTTTTGAAACGTCTTGCTGTTCGGCAAGCTCTTTCTGCTCCAGAAATGAATCAAAATTACCCTTGTAAACCCTAAACTGGCCTCGCGAGATATGTGCAGTGATCGTGGACAATCGATTCAGTAATCCTCGATCGTGAGATACAAACAAAAGACAACCAGAAAAATTTTTAAGAAAATTCTCGACCCAAATCAAACTGGGCAAATCAAGATGGTTGGTCGGTTCATCGAGAACCAGAAAATCGGGTTCATTCAGAAACACTTTGGCGAGTTCGAGGCGCATGCGCCACCCGCCCGAAAGAGTCTTCGGACTCATTTCGAATTGTTCGTTTGAAAACCCGAGTCCTGCGAGTATTCCACGTGCACGACTTTCGACGACTAACCCACCCGCTTCCGCAAAATTCTTTTGTGCTCGTTCAAAAGACTCAAGAGCTTCAGTCGTTCCATGAGTCACAAGTGCAGATTGAGCAACATCGCGACGATGACCAAGCTCTCGCAGCCGGTGGTGCCCATCAACGCACTCTTGAACGATGGTTTCGCGTGGGTTGGGGTTAGGTTCCTGAGGAAGGTAGCCAACAACGCAATCGCGCGGACGAATAATTTCGCCCGAATCACAATCTTCAAGCCCACAGATAATATTTAAGAGAGTTGTTTTGCCGGCACCATTCGCACCCACCAACGCGACTCTTTCACCTGCTGGAAAGTGATAAGTCGCATTGCGGACAATGACACGCGGACCAAAAGATTTACTTAAGTTTTCGAGGCGAATCACCCAATTTGCCCCCGAGCATCAATCCAGCGACAGAACTCACGCACTGCTGGATCGCGGTACTGGGGAAGCTCGTTGAAGATTTCGTGGCCTGAATTCGCAATTTCCACACACCGCAGGCGTTGCTTGGGGAACATCGAGGAAACAGCCTTGGTTTTTGCCGGGTCAACAAGCTTGTCACCACCTGCGTAAACGAGCGTCACGTCTGTCCGCACCGACTGGGCAGCGCGGTGGACCATGTCGTCTTGCATGCTTCCAAGAAACACGGAGCCAAATCGTGCAGAAAGAGTGACTAGGTTCAATTCGTCTGCAACGTAAGCGGCGTTATTGTCTGGATTCTCGGAAATATTGTCTGGGACAATATCAATGGGCACGGGTGCAAGCGGTGCGATGCGCGGAAGTGCAGCCGCAGCGACCTTCTTCCATTGTGGAACATTTTGCTGAATCCGGTAACAAGGAGAACTTAAAAAAACAGGTGGGCACGACTCCTGCATGACTGATGCTGCGTAAGTCACAAGCAAGCCACCAAAGCTGTGTCCAAGAAGCCCAAAAAACAAGTCGTGATTTTTTTGTAGACCCAAAATTGTCCGCGCATGGTTCACAACAAAAATGACGTCGAGCACAAGAGCATGCAAATTTTCAACGTCACCGCGGCGCGGCCCTGATTTACCGTGTCCACGTAAATCAAAACACGCAAATAACATATTTTTCGAACACGCTTCCGCAGCCAAATCAGCGTATCGACCGCTATGTTCACCAAATCCGTGGACGGCAAGAATGAGTCCCTGAGTTTTTGACTCCTGACCGGCAAATCCGGCCGGTGAGAAACAACGGAAAAAAAGTTCAGTGCCATCAAAACTCTTGAGATATTCGGTACGTTCAACTGCCTTCAAGAGAACTCCTTCACAAAAGACAATTTTTTCCGCGCAGGAGATTGGCGAAGAGCGGAAAGGTTTAACAGGCTGCTATTCAAGATTCCAACGTAAGATGAGCAAAGAGTGTCTCGACCACCAATCAGGGGGAATCCTATGCTTCGCAGCCTCCAAACGGCCGCCACCGGTATGGAAGCACAGCAACAGCTGATCGACACACTGTCAAACAACATTGCCAACGTCAACACGAACGGCTTCAAGCGTGGGCGCGTGCATTTTAACGATCTCCTCTACCAGAATCTCAGAGCCCCGGGACTCAGTTCTGCCAACGGTGCAGTCTCCCCCAGCGGCGTGCAAATCGGTAATGGCGTGCGTGTCGCGTCTATCGAGAAGGCATTTGAGGAAGGCAGCGTAAAAATCACACGAAACGACACCGACATCATGATCAAGGGGCGCGGATTCTTCAGAATTCAGATGCCCGATGGAACGCTCTCCTATACGCGAGATGGTGCTTTTAAACGCGCTCCTGATGGTCGAATTGTCAACAGCGAAGGCTTGCCTTTGGTGCCTGAAATCGTCATTCCCCCCAACTCTTTGAGAGTGCAGGTGGGTCTCGACGGTGGTGTGAGTGCAACCATTCAGGGGGAGCAAGAACCTCGCAACATTGGCCAGGTGCGAGTCTCTACGTTCATCAACCCCGCAGGCCTGAACTCAATCGGCCGCAACCTTTACACGGCGAGCCCAGCCTCGGGAGAACCGATTGTCTCAACTCCGGGAGAAAATGGAACCGGTCAATTGGGACAAGGTGAACTTGAGTCAAGCAACGTCAATATCGTTGAGGAAATGGTGACAATGATCACGGGTCAGCGTGCTTACGAGCTCAACAGCAAAGTCATCAAGACGGGCGATGACATGCTGGCCACCACCAACCAGATGAGATAATGACCATGCTCGCATTCGACTTTCCTCCAAATGATGTCGTCGCCGTTGAGTACGTCGGTCTTGCACAGGCATCAGCGCAGGCTGAGACTCAAAAAGATGTGCTCCGGAGGGCCCTCTCGGAACTTCTGCCGAACGCCGGAGAAATTGTTGAGTTCGGCGACGGTCAACCGCGCCGGGCAAACTCTCAGCTTTTTGTGCGCTGTCTGCAGTGTGACTTCAGAAATGAAATGACGCACTTCAACGTGCGTATCGAGGAAGAGGAACGCTATAAGCGGGTCAGTAATCTCGATCGTTCTCAGTTTAAAATCTTTATTCAACGCGTCGATCAAAACGACAAACCCGCTCAGCAGAATTATGTTTGGACAGTCGAAATCGGCACACGCAAGACTGCTTGGTTTTTGTCTTTGAAAACTGACCTTCTCCCTGCAGACGGGCGAATTTCTGCGAAGAACTTTGCAGTTCAAAGTTGTATTGAAGGCGTGAACTGCCCAAAAACCCAACTGTATGGCAGCCAGACCGAGTGTGAGCAGCGCGTACGTCAATGGAGCAACCGCAGAATTGACCTTTCGGCGCTGAGCTACTCTGCGCAAAAATCCGGTTTTATATCTTCGGAAAAAATCCCATTTCTCAGCGACGTAAAGGCCTCGTCATCTGTGCGAGCTACAATGAAATCATCAAATTCAACACTGAGCATTCGAGCGAACGCCAAAGCTCTTCGCAGCGGAAGTCTTGGCGATGTCATTCCTGTTGAAATTCAAGCCGTCTCGGGCTCATCAACTAAAGGCAAATTCGTCGAAGCACGCATTACAGGCGAAGGAGAGGTGGAAGTTGTTCGCTGAAATTAAAGACAACATCATCTTGAAATGGGATTGTGCAGTCGAGTGGTATTTGCTCAAAGTCGACTCCGCGAATCTGCGATTTCTCTCCTATTCGAAAGATTTTCAGAATAGATTCGAGCAAATCACAGAGCGACCAGAACATCCAAGTCGCATGCTTCAGCTCACACTTTTTGGAATTATACTCACATTCACTGTTCTGCTTTTTAGCTGTCAGTCTGCTCCTCGTCCCATGGTTCAGGTCCAGCCAAGAAAATTTGATGCTGCGCGTCCAGAGCGTGAACTCGACCAACTCTATTTAAAGAGAAGCGAGGTTTTCATCAAAAACACGGAGAACGGCTCAAGCACGGGTTCAATTTGGGCAGATGCACGTGAACCCCGCAGCCTGCTTGTTGACTCCGCTCCAGGCAAAGAGGGGCAAACGATCACGGTCTTGATACCCGAAGAGCTTCGATTTGATCCTGCAAATGTCTCGGCAGACTCAGGCTCCCAATCAAAAGACAAGGATAAAAAGAACGCTTCGAAGCCAGCCAAAGAAAATGCTGGTTCGTCGTCTGATTTGAAGCTCACCGATCCAACCGAAGCGAGCCCGTCGCAAAGACTTGCCCTGCGTCCAATTAAATCAATCAAAATGCAGATCGTTGGTTTTGAGCCTTCGGGCGACGTTTATTTGCGCGGCGTGCGCAAATACACTGGCGCTAACGGAGAAGACAACTCAATCATGATTCTGGCCAAGGTCCCACGTCGGCAACTCAGCGGTTTTGAACTTGATGCTCGCGAGCTCACTGACGTTGCTGTCAGCGAGGATTTGGGTGGTCGGACTCGCGAATACGCGACACAGGGATGGGACGAAATGGTTTCTCGCAGACTTGCAGGCTTCACGCCCGATCTGCAGTCGGAACTCGCATCCATTGACTCATTGCGTGAGGAAATTCGCACAGCTCAGGCCTCACTCCGCGACCAAGCGAAAGCTAACGAAATGGAACGCGAACGCATCCGCAAGGAGCGTAATCGCATGAGTGGACAGCCGGGCGCAGGCGGTAATTCAGCTGCGTCTTCTGCGCAGTCTTCAGCACAAGAGGCACCGGCGGCAGCAGCAGCACCGGCGGCACCCGCTCAAGAACAAAGAGAAGGTGCACGATGATGATCATCAGAACCAGCCGTCCCATTCAGAGACGTGCGTTCAGGTTGTTCTGTTATTCGGCATTCGCATGGATCTTGCTTCAATCGACATCTGCAGTTTGCGCGCCGACACAAAAATCAGACGAATCTGCTTCTGTCAGACTTAAAGATCTCGTTTCATTTAGGGGCGTTCGAAGTAACCCTCTCGTGGGACTCGGGCTCGTTGTTGGCCTCCCGGGAACAGGAGACAGCAAAGCAAGTTTGGCGACCAACAAATCGGTGGCAAATTTGCTCACTCGACTAGGTTCGCAAGTCAAACCCAACGAAGTCGTAACTAAAAATATCGCTGCCGTAGTTGTTACAGCCGAGCTTCCGCCGTTTGCTCGCATCGGCGATCGACTTGATATCCAGATTGCCACAGTCGGTGATGCTGCAAGTTTACAAGGTGGAACGCTTTTGTTGACTGCATTAACGGCTGCAGATGGTCAGGTTTATGCTGTTGCACAGGGTCCGCTCAGCTTGGGGACAGCAATGGCAGGCGCTCAAGGCGGCGGAGGTGGGAATGCAAACAACTCTGCACCAAAAACAGTTGCTATTAGCCAATCTGCAACCGTCGAGCGCGAATTTCAGACAACTTTTGTCAACAATGGCAGTATTGAACTGTCTTTGAAAAATGCCGACTTCACAACGGCACATCGCGTTGCCCATGCAATCAACACACGCTTCAACGAATTTCTTGCGTCTGCCCAGAACAGCGGACTCATCCGCGTTCGTTTACCAGAACAAGCACGTGGCTCAGAAAGTTTTACGCCCGTCGACTTCATGGCTGTTCTTGAACAAATCAGAGTCGAACCCGACAGCCGAGCCATTGTAGTCATCAATGAGCGGACAGGAACAATTATCAGCGGTGCTCACGTTACCGTGCTGCCGGTTGCCATCAGTCATGGAAATCTCGAAATCACGGTTCAAGATGAAACTCGATTCGTGAATAAAATTCCAAAGTCCACAACTGTTGGAGACCTTGTTCGCGCGCTCAACGAACTGGGCGCTGGCCCGAAAGATTTAGTCTCGATTTTGCAGGCACTCGACGCTGCGCATGCCCTCAAGGCACAGCTTAAACTGATGTGAGGTGTCGCTCATGGCCATGTCAACGTCAGCCGCTTCGGCCTTGTTAAACGCCAAGACAATAAATAGCCCCAACCCGACCCAGTCTGCTCAGGGTGCAGGAGTTGTAACCGAAGCGCAGCAGCGAAAGCGGCAGGAAGCCGAGAAAGCTGCGCAGGAATTTGAAACATTGTTTGTTGACATGATGGTTAAATCAATGCGTCAGACTGCCCAAGGAGAGGATGTCTCGAATGCCGAAGACGTCTATCAAGGCATGCTTGACTCGGAATATTCTAAGTCGATGACGACAGCGAATAATTTCGGAATTCGTGAAAAGATACTCGAATGGATGGAACAAACTGATCCATCTCTCAAAATTGGAAAACAAGAACCAGAAAATAAGAATCCTGCGAAACCAGACAACGTCTCAGCAGACAATTTGAAAATTCAAAACGAAATGTGGGCTCTCAAAGCGGCGTCTCAGGCTTACCAGCTGTCTGGTCGTCCTCGCTAGATACATGCGTGTGAATGATTGATTGTAAACCAAGCTTTCGAATATCTTCATGCAAATTCTGCAAGACTAAAAAACACGTCCAGACCTGACCACACAGCTCTGCCGGAGTGGTCTCTAAAAGCCCTTCAACAATCACAATTCCGCCGCTGCGTTCGTACTTCTTCAATGGAAATATCCGACTCCAACGGTCTTTTAATTCAACAAATGATTCTGCATTCAGCTTCTCGAGCATCGATTTGGATATATGCAACCAGCATCCAACGCGACCCGGAACCATTCGCTTTGAAAGAGCCAGTGCCACGCGCCCCATAGTGAATCGGGGGTTAATTTCAATCATCGGATAAAGGCGCAATTCTCCATCCGCAGTTTGATAAATAAAAGCATCAATTCCAAATGAACCTCGAAACCCGCGCGCGGCCAAACGCTGACCAGTCCAAACTGTCAGCCTTTTCAACAATGCCTCAGGGGCGGAATCATCCGCTTGACCATGAAAGAATCTCAGCACGGATGACGGGAGATCGCTCATGAACCGCCCCACACACGTTCCAAGATATTGTCCTCGATCCGTATTAAGAACACGTGTCATCCCAAGAACGAGTGTCTTGGCCTCGGTCGCAGTTCCATCAATTCGTGCTTGAACAGAGAGATCCACAACACGCTTGAAAAACGGTTGAACGAGAGGGATCTCGCCGCTGGCCCACGACTTCTCGAACCAATGACGAACGTTCTCGGGTTGTGAGGCCCACGTGCCATCGGATATTTCTCCATAAATTCGATGTCGCCCTGATGCACTCAATGGCCTTTTGGCAACGAATTGAAAATTGGAAAATCGCTTTGAAAAATCCGACATCAATTGATCAAAATCTTCGCAAGAAGCCACCTTTTGCCCCATGGACTGAACATCCACAAGAAGATGATTGGGCGGATTTTCACGCAGGAATTCCTGCAACAGTTCAAGCGCTGTGGCTTTGGAATGAAGCCAGCGTAAATCATCGGCTGGTCCGGTGAAAACGCTTTCGGTCTCGAGCTTCAAAGTGCGTTCAAGACGCATTGTCGTCGGCGACACCGACCACGGCAGAACACTACTCAACTTGCGGTCTTTTAACAGTTCTGCCAAAGCCCGCTCCGAAAGATCCGCAAGTGCGATTTCCGGCAAAGAGAATCCGGCATTTTTCAGGTTCAGCAAAAATTCAGTGGGCAGATTCCTCGGAACAACCACCATATCAGTTTGCGAAGAAACGTAGAGCATGACAGGCGCTAAATCATCGCGAGCCGTCTGGAGTGTGCGGTTCATCGCCGGCGCTTGGCGGCCCGCTGCACGCACATCCTCCTCTGCATCAGGATTAAAGAAAACGGCACGCGGAGGACGCCCCTTGGACTGACTGAAAATATGGAGAGCTGAAATATAGTCGTCCGACAAACCCACCTCCTTACGATATTCAGCCCTGAAGACTGTGCCTTTCGCTCTTGACGGGTTGATTTCTCCCCCCAGAGCCGAACAGAAGGCCTGCCAGTCGGATGAATTTTCAGGTTTCCAGCGTCGGAACCAATTGAGCCCGTGGCGAACGTGGCTCATCTCGTCGCGAAGCACCTCATCCAAGAGATGGGCCGTTTGCTGATCGCCCAATTCCGACAAAATATCGCGGAAGTAGGCCGCAAAATCGAGATTAGCCTGCTCAAACGTTAGGCTCATACGACAGACGTAGTCCATGGGAGAACCCATGGAAGCACACTGGGACCAGAAAAAGTCGTTCAGAGGAATGTCGCCAAATTCAATGCCAAAGTCAGACATTCTCGCAAGATATGACCTCAAATGGCGCTGCTCATCGCGCATCGTATGAGCAATACCCATTCGGAAGGCGGATGGAGCGTCCGGGAACTTCAGCAGTGCCAATGCCATCAGCTCGAGCGCCAAGAGTTCGTGATTAGCAAAAAAGTGGAGAAGAACTCCGACCTGTTCGGATTGAAGAAGGTCTGTTCTCGTCGGAAAAGAAACCTTTGAAGAGCTCTGCCAGCGGTCCAAGGAAAGTCTTGCACACCTTTGCGGGCGCTCCGGCAAATCGAACCGCGTTCGCGGTGTAAGGTCGGTAAATTCTCCGGCGTCGGCAATTTTTTCCGCCAAAGAAGCAGAAAGCAGAATTCTACCGGCAAATTCAGACAGCTCCATGTGACCCCTCTCAATGCGCTCCTACTTAAGTATGTTCGGCTTTCTTACCATGCAACAAAAACATGACTCTTTGCCGGCAATTCCGGCCAAATCCCCCACTCACCGGACTGAGTGGAAATTCTTGCCGAGGTGAGCACCGACATACGGCCAGATTTACACCTCCGACTCGGCTGGCGATCTGAGAAGCTCAAGGGTGCAACCACAGCGTGGGCTCGGGAGTGATCATGTCCAAAAAAGAAGAAAAAAAGCCGGCTGAAGAAAAGAAAACCGAAGACGCCAAGAAGGAAAAGGGGCCGCCCGATGAAATCGCGGAGACCCGCAAAAAACGAAAACTTGTTTTGATTGGCGGCATCGCGGGTGTCTTTTTACTCGCCGCAATGGCCGGCGGCTTCTTTGTGTACAAAACATTCCTGCAAAAGGGCACAACACTCGCAGCAAAATCTTCGACCGACCAGCACGGTTCAACTGACAAAGATAAATCCGACA
Source organism: uncultured Oligoflexia bacterium (assembly GCA_964460155.1). Lineage (GTDB taxonomy): Bacteria > Bdellovibrionota_B > Oligoflexia > Silvanigrellales > Silvanigrellaceae > RFOM01. The sequence continues at coordinate 13,185 of CAYWSV010000089.1, forward strand.
AAAGTCATGCAAAAGACGATAAAAAAGATGCGGCCAAAGACGGTCATAAAGACGAGA
>CAYWSV010000090.1:0-8824 GCA_964460155.1 uncultured Oligoflexia bacterium
AGCGCGATAACCCTGTGCCCAGCAAGTCCACACAGACGACATCTGCGTATTCTGAGAGCTTTTGACTAAAGTCGAGCCAAAATCCTGACGATCGCCCCAAACCACGCAGCAACACAATGGGGAATTTAAGTGACTCCCCTGCTCCACGAAACCGAAAGATGCGGTAACCTAGAAGTACTGGTGCTGACATAGAACACGCTCCGTCTGTCCCGAGGTGCTCGGGGCTTTATGTGGGAGTATAAACGATGCGCGCAAAACGGCGTACACTGAGAGCTTATTTGGTTGAACCTTTCAAGCAGATTCGATTCGGCTTACATGTCGTCTCGGTTTCGCTGACCTTTGCAGGTATATTTGCCTACCTTTTCATGGACGCATACCGCGAGCAATATCAGCAGGTCTTTGAAATGTTTCAGGTGGCCGATCAAACAGCGGTCCTGCAAAACGACATCTTCTTAAAGAACCAAGCGAAAATTATCATCGCAATCGTTGCTTTTATTGCGATCACGTTGTTTGTAGTCGTTCGTCGTACTCACAGAATGTACGGACCAATGATTTCAATGATGAGATTTGTCTCCGAGCTAAAGCGCGGAAACTACGCAGTGCGCATCAATATTCGTGAGCGCGATGATTTTCAAAAGTTTGTTACAGAACTGAACGCTCTTGCTGAAGAATTACAAAAAAAGCATGGTGTTCCTGCACTCAGCACCCCTTCTCAGGGAATGGACAGCCTCGACGAACGCCTGCGCGACTTTGAAGATGGTGTCGTCGTTGTCAGCGATTCAAAAGACCAGCGAAATCCGCCGAAGGCATCTTAATTAATCAAGATAAAACAATTTCAGAGACAAAAAAGGAAGAGAATGAGGCTTTCACAGCCTACATTTCTTTTCCGAATTTAAGCTCACCCTGAAAGTTGACCGGTGCCTTCTTTGAGAAGCGAAAACCAATCAACTTTTTCTTCAAACACAACTCAAGCCAGTTCTCGATGACAGTGTCGTTATTCACGCGCCGGCTTTTAATGTTGACGCTGTCACTGCCCTTGAGCACTGTGAAACGCAGCATACCGCCAAGACTTACAAGAGGGTCGGATTCTTCACGCTCTTTTATGCAATTCGCATAGGCCTTCTTGGCTTCTCCCTGCAATTCCGCGGCAACCGGAGCAACACTCGGCCTGTCTTCCTGATCGGCGGCTGTGCGCAAAATAATATTGGAGTTGTTTGAACGGCCGGACGTGAGTTTTTCAAGCGTGTATGCATTGAAAACCTCATTAGCTGCCAGAAGTGTGCGAGTCTGAGTCAAATCGTAGCCCGACTTCAAAACAAAATCCCAAATCTCAGATCGCTCGTTCTTTGCACTACTGACTCGAATATCAAAATGACCGAGGAAAAGAACGTCTGCAGACTTAGTGGCGCCTCCTAAAGAATAAACATCTCGTGTCTTGCGCAGTTCAGCATGTTTACGGGAAGCAGATTCAACAGGAACAATGAGAGCCCTGCGAATTTCACGTTCTCTTTGGGTTTCCAACGTCCAAGAAAACTTGGGCTGCGTGAGAGAAAAATAGTCTTTCAAAAGCGAAGTGGGTGCACGGAGCCATGAGGTCTGAACTTCGGCTTGATTGCTCTTCACAGACGAGATGAGCGTTGACTTTGGAACCCAATCTCCTGAAGGGATGGCAAAAACAAAGCCATGACTCTTCTTTTCTTTGCAACTCGCATCTCCAGCGGCGAATTGAAACTGAGACAAATACTCTTTATCGTCGTTGCTCCGCTTCCAAATGATGCGAATACTGCCTTCAGCCGAACAGGGAGCATCAACAAGAAAACCGACCTTTGCCACCCGTTCATCGATAGATGGTAATTCGTTTTTATCGTTTGTCAGGTCAACACGTAGACGTGGAAAATCGTTGGTCGCCGGAGTGATTGCTGACAAAAACTCCGGCCCCTTTCCAGCAAGATGTTGAACAACTAGGCCAACAGGGACAACATCATTATCCAAATTTTCGGAAACCGTTTTAAGACTCAGTCCCTGAGCCGCTTCGGCAATCGAAGTTGTTTGAACAACCCGCGCAACAGTTGCAACCTTGCCCTCACGCACTTTCACCATGAGTGGTTTAGCTGCGCTGGTCTGGAAGGGATTTACAAACGGCATTGTTGCTACAGTTCCTCTGGATTGACCACGCACACCCAGCTCGACTCGAATGCCCTCAATCACGTAATCACCCTGAGCCAAAGCAGAAACACGCGGAAGATAAAAGCGAACTTGGCCTGCGTTGTCTTTGGCTGGCGATTGCATTTTTGATTCAAGTGCACCGGATTCTTCGCGGAGGTTCAACAGCACCTCCGCTTTTGAATTCACATTGCGCAAAATGAGCTTGGGCTCGCGAATGATTAAATTATCTATGGCAGACAAGCCCGAATCCTTTTCAGGCTGAGCAAGCACCGGACTCCATACGAAGGGAAACCACAGCAACCCTCTTCCTGCCTCAAGCTTCGGCACATCGAGCCCGCCTTGAAAAATCAGCTTTTCAAGTTGCGTTAATGCACCGTTCGAAGAGACTGCGCGTGAGTCCACACCCGCTGCCGCAGAGAGGGGAGAAGACGCTGAAGAAGCAGCGTCAGTTGTGCTTTTTTTACTCACACAGGAGAACTGACCAATGAGCACAAGCGGAAGAAACGCACCCGCATTCAGCTTGACTGGCATGCGGCCACCGCGCGCCATGAGTTTGTTGTCTGACATAATCACCTTCTCCCCGAAACGAATTCACGAGAGTATATTAACTCAGAGAACGGAGAGATAAAACATGCCGCTGAGCGTTGGATCAAAAAGGGTACTGCTGCACTCCACCGAGAAAGGTTGGAGCATCGAACCGGCTGTCATTCAGATTGACGGCGCCAACATCCGTAGCATCAAAACCTATCCGAATGCTGAGCAGATCACAGCCACATCGCATTGGTTCGGCGATGATCTGGTGACGCCCGGATTCACTGACTCTCACACGCATCTGGCTCTGAGTTTCATTCGAGGCCGTGTGACTCGTCCGGGTACAGCCGGAAATCTTGTTGAAGATGTCTTTTTCAGACTTGAAGAAAAAATCACACCCGCAGATGTTGGGGCCTTCACTCGAATGGGGGCGTTTGAGTGCCTTCTTGCCGGAACAACTCACGTCTGGGATCACTACTACCACGGCGATGCGGTTGCCGATGCAATGATGCAGGTTGGCCTAACGGGAACAGTTGCAGCGACTTTGCAAGACCTTTCGGGCCCAGGAAAAAATGATTGGGAAACCAATCTCGCTTTTACTCAAGCACTGCACGGCAGCGAATATCATCGTAATCTGGGTATCACTGCAGCGGTCGGGCCACATGCAACCGATACTGTGAGCGAAGATCTCTGGCGAAAAATTCTTGAGGTGAGCGAGAAAAACGACCTTCCAATTCATGCTCATGTTGCACAATCAACCGAAGAATTTAATCGAATTCTGGAACAGTACGGATGCACTCCGGTCGATTTCCTTCGACGAGCGGGTCTCTTTGAATCGCCAGTTACAAAACAACTCGTCCATATGATTTATGCAAGTTCCAAAGATCTCAGCTTTTGTAAATCACCATCGGTCCGGCTGATTGCCTGCCCGCATTCGCAGCTGATCTTTCACTTCCCGGCCGCGTATATGGACTGGTGGAGAAGCGGTATTAACTGGGGCGTGGGCACAGATTGCGCAGCTAGCAACGATTCACTCAGGGTGCAGGCAGAAATGCGCACGCTGGCAACGTGGCCTATGGCTTCGATCGCGCATTCACCGGAATTCGGCGAATTCAGGCGTTCTGCCACCAAAATCCAAGCCCAAGGCTTGTCAGCCTTGAGACACCGATTTAACGATGAACTTAACGAGCTTTTATCTGAAGAAAAACTTCTCAATATTCTCTTTTTCGGTGCCGTCCAAGGTCCATCACCACAATGCAAATCGGTTGGCATCAAAGCCGGCGGATTGGCAAATCTGACGGTGTGGAATTGGGAAGATCCAGTGTTCTGGCCGGGCCATGCGCCGCTGCGTTCGATTATTTTTAGCGACCTACAACCTGCGCTCAAGGGTCTCATGACTCTGGGGCGATGGCGTGGAACAGTTGGAGACGTGCGCAGGTCGATTCTTGGTTCATCGGAATACAAGAGCGCTCGCAGAGAGGCGACGGAGAGACTCAACGCACTTTTAAACCGTGCAGGCATGTAGGACAGGAGTCCGAGGTCCACTTGCCAAGCCCATTCCGACCGGTTATCACACTTCTACAGCCTTCGATTGGGGAATCGTCTAATGGCAGGACGACGGATTCTGACTCCGTTAGTCTAGGTTCGAGTCCTAGTTCCCCAGCCATCCCTTACCTCTCCTAAAGAAACCGATCCGATTTGCCGATAACGCGTTATGATTGGTTTTTTTAGAACATCGGCGTTGATGCCACTCGTCATTTTAACGGCGTGCAGCCCCTCGAAAAGCCGGAATTGCACGACCCCACAGGCTCAACTTGTCGACGCATCACAGGTCCGCGACTTCGAGCCCCTCGCACCTGCGGGTGGCTATATTCAATTTGGAGACCGGATCTGCACGGTGACGCTCCTTTTGAACTCTTCCGACAAAACGACCCTGAATTTGAGTGCCTATACGGCGCAACATTGTGCGCGGGAAGATTATACCCAAAACCCATCAGTTTCACTGAGCGTCTATGTCCCCTCCGCACAGGGAAAATCGGGCGGGTATTTGAAGAGCTTGCCGGTACGCGATGAGTTTTTCGAGCGGCGCAAAGCATTTATTGAAGAAGTTGACCGACTTGGAATCAGCGCAGCGAGCGAAATGAGCCGTGAGGTGACCAAAATCCCTCTGCTCGCAGCGATGTTCTACAACAACGTCGAAGATGACAATGCGTCTGAAGAGTTCGCCTCTGCGTTTTCATTCTGTCTCGACAAGTCTACAAAACGGCTGTCAGTTACAAATGCGCAGCAGGTGTGTTGGTCGGCTCTGGATTCGAGCGTGCGACAACTGACTCTCAAAGCCTCCGACATTGGTGCTGCAAAATTCACTCAACTCAAAAATCACCTCGAAAAACGAAAAGAGAATCATGATCGCGCGCTGAGAAATGTGAAACAATTGGCAAACGACTTCGCCCTCTGGACTCAACGAGTAGCAGCTGTTCAGGGCGTAAATAGATTTTTAAAATATGGCCAAATGGGACTGTTTTTAAATGAAAATGTCTGTAAAAATCTAGCAAAAGATGACAAAACCTATCCCATTTGTGCTGCTCGTCCCGTAATAATTGGCCTTGCTGAAAAATTTCTTGTCGAAACCGATATCGATGGAAAGAGTAAAAATATTCTTCAAAAGCTCGATGAAATGAGCATCGGAATCAACGCGCCCTTCTATAAGTCAGAAACAATTCCTGGACCCAATGGGTCAAGTCAAAAAGTGCAAATCGACATTCGAGATGTCTTTCGCGACAAGCAAACTGCTGCAATGATCGATTACATCAACAGCAATAGTACAGACTTGCGCAAATTCTTTGACGTAAAAAACGACAAATTAAATACGCTCAGTAAGCACTACTCGATTGCGGCAAATCCGGTCTTTAACGATCCGGCGGTCGGAAAAAGTGTATCATTTAATCTGATACGCTCGTCGGCTCTTTTCGGCAAAGCCGATTCAGTGCCGGGAATTCCACTGTCTGCGCAAGGGGCCCTGAGGTTTTACCTGCCCACCAATCAATCCAAAATCTTTTTTAATGCGACAGACAGCGGCTCAATGATCACATTTGGTGGAATCATTCCTCTGCTGGTTCTGCACACGGTCGACGATAAACCTGTTTCGGGTGGGGCATCGATTCTTGCGCTCCCCGAGGCTGCACCCGAAGATGTTCCATCGGTTGCATCCAAGACCGCTGGCATTCGCAAACCCTCTACAGCCGGATCTTCAGGCAAGATCTCACTCAATACAGGAGTCGAGGTTTCAGACAACGACGCAATGATCAGCAACAACGGCTACATTGCAGCGTGCGACTGAGCGGTACACATCAAACACCAACATCTGAAAGCAGTTGCTTTGTGAGCTCCTCGATAACCTCATCAAACGGCGACTCTCCCGAGATAACACTCTGAGACTTATCTTTCGATGGTTCAACAAAAAGGTTGTGCATAGGTGCAACAGTTGCGAAAAACTGGCTCTCTACACTCTCTTTCGTTCTTCCGCGCTCGGCAATATCTCGGCGGATTCGACGCAGCAGACGCACATCTTCAGGTGCGTCGACAAACACACTGTAGTCGAGCTTTTCGAGAATTTCAGCTTGAGAGAATATAAGAATTCCCTCAATAACGATCACCGGCTTTGCCTTTGCCCACTGTGTTTCACTCGAGCGTGTGTGGGTTGCAAAATCGTACGTAGGAATACGCACAGCTTGGCCCTGCTGAAGATTTTTAAGGTGCTCGCAGAGCAAATCAAACTCAAGCGCTTGAGGGTGGTCAAAATTAACCTGATCACGTGCTTCGGGAGTGAGGTGACTGAGGTCTCGATAGTAACTGTCCTGCTTCAGATGCAACACCTGATGCTCACCTAGACGGGCAACCAGCTCTCGGCAAAATGTGGTCTTGCCGCTGCCTGATCCCCCTGAGACTCCCACAATCACCCTGCGTCCGGTCACTGTTCCACCTCTGCTCATGAACTCAACTTCGACGGTTTATTTGGTTCCGAAAAGACGATCTCCTGCGTCTCCCAAGCCTGGAATAATGTAGCCATGTTCATCCAAATGACTGTCGATAGCAGCAGTGTAGATCGGCACATCCGGATGCTCTTCTTGCATCTGGCGCAGTCCTTCGGGAGCGGCAAGCAAACAAACGAATTTAATCGAACGCGGGTTTGTTTGTTTGAGCCTGTGCACAGCCGCGACCGCAGAATTCCCGGTGGCCAGCATGGGATCAACGAGAATGACATCACGCTCAGAAATATCTCGCGGGACTTTGAAATAATATTCAACAACCACATGCGTCTTGGGTTCGCGGTAAAGACCAATGTGCCCGACCCGCGCAGAGGGAAGAATTCTCAGCATACCATCTACAATGCCCTGACCAGCGCGCAGAATGGAAACCAAGACAATTTTCTTACCTTCGAGCATGGGTGCTTTTGTTTGAGCAACGGGAGTCTGGATTCCAACCAAAGTCAGCGGCATATCGCGCGTGACTTCGTATGCCAAAAGCATACTAATTTCCGATAAAAGTCCTCTGAATTTATGAGTACTTGTCTCGGTCTTGCGCATAATCGTCAGCTTATGCTGAATCAAAGGGTGCTCAATTAAAAATGCGTTACGAAACTCCGAATGACCCATAATTTACATCCTTGTTTTAAAACACTGTTCCGTCACTGAGAACCTGCAATGGCGGAGGCCCTCCTGCCCTCTTACGAGCAGCAATTCGTCGCCCAGCTTTCCACGTACCGGCCTCAAGAACCTTCGCCAGCGGAAAATCGTCTTCACTTCGACCCAACTTTTCGCGAACCCGCTGTGCCACTTTGTCCAAAAGAACAACTGTCAGCGCCCGCCACTCGACAACCAATTCAGAATGAACCGGGTGAGGTACATTCATGAGGTTCGGATCACGAAGTTTCAAAACTTCAAAATCAACGAACAAGCCACCATTGCGATATTCGGGCAAACCCGTGAGTTGATTCAATCCGCTGACACGGCAACCTCCCGAAGCCAGAGGCTCCAATAGAGAGAATGTCAGCCATTGAGACAATTTATGGAAAGGAACGATTGACGCTGTGTCAGAGGCAGAACCCAGCATCGAATGATGCCACGCATCTCCTAAATTTCTTCCTTCAAGAATGATTCGACCTTCCCGAGGCCAAACCTCTTCAAACCCCTCGATGACCGCATGCCAGAGCTTTTCAATTGGAATGTCCGTTACATTTTTATCCTGCAGAAGCCAATCAATCATGCAACCTGGACGAGGATTGTCGTGGTTGCCAAAAATATCTTTCTTGCTCAAGAGCGCTGCTGACAATTTTTGAAGAAGAGACAGACGCCCTTCTAAGCCGAGCAGTGGATTCGAAGCACTCACCTGAAAGCCTGACTTCAGATCTTCAATCTTTAATTGAGCAAGTGCATGCGCATCGACGCGAAAAGGTTGATGTTTGTCTGACGAGAATTTTCCTGCAGCAAACATTCTAAAACTTGCCAGACCGAGCCCTTCGGAGCGCCCATGCTTTTGCCCCGTTTCCTCTTCAGAATAAGCCCACTGAGCTCCGGCACCTGCATCCAAAAGCACGCTGACCACTACCAAATCAATGTGTCGGCGCATGCGTTCGTGAGTATCGCAATTGTGCCAGCTCGACTCCAGTTGCTTATGTCGCGGAATATTTCCGGCCTCAAAATGGCGCCATCGACTATGGAAGGGAATATCCAAAGTTGGATAATCTTCAGCAATCAGTTGGCAAATAAAGGCCGCGACTTCGTCCAACCGTTCCTCATGAACAGTAAAGTGTGAAAGCTTGCCCTGCAAAGCCAGCGCATACAATTGGGCACACTGATTACGAATCGTGGAAAGCCGACGAAGCTCATTGAGAGACAGAGGCTTTTTTACTTCCATCAGAGTTCACGCCCCTTCTTCTTTTTCAACTCGCCTTCGTCGGGCACATGATCAGTAAAATAGCCTGCCGCCTTTTTAGCATCCATCTTGCTCTTGGCAGCCTCTACTCCCATCTTTGCCTCGGCTTCTTCGGTCTCCCCTCCAAGTTGTTTGCACACATTCATTGCACCGCGTACTTGCCGTCAAACCTCTCCGCGACTCTCGGTCGCCC
>CAYWSV010000090.1:8834-13227 GCA_964460155.1 uncultured Oligoflexia bacterium
CTTCGTCGGGCACATGATCAGTAAAATAGCCTGCCGCCTTTTTAGCATCCATCTCGACGTGCGCGTCTGCCGGAATGAGTTCATCCGGAATCTCGAATCTGTCGTGTACAACGATTCCGGAGTTCACAATCGCATTGTATTTCATATTGCTCATCGATACGAGTCGATCAATCCGCGTAACACCGAGCCATTGCAGAACATCAGGCATCAGTTCCTGAAAGCGCATGTCTTGGACACCGGCGACACATTCCGTGCGCGCAAAATATTTATCAGCTCGGTCGCCACCTTCCTGTCTCTTTCGAGCATTGTAGACAAGAAACTTTGTGACTTCTCCAAGAGCACGACCCTCTTTGCGGCAATAAATAATGATACCCAGACCGCCTTCTTGCGCAGCCTGTGCACACACTTCGATGCCGTGGGTCAGATACGGACGACACGTACAAATGTCGGAACCAAAAACATCTGAGCCATTGCACTCATCGTGAATACGAACGGCAATTGGCTTTTGCGGATTGTTGATAGCATCCATGTCGCCAAATAAATAAATACTGTACCCGCCAATTGGAGGCAGAAAAACAGAAAAATCCGGACGAGTGATGAGCTCAGGGTACATGCCCCCAGTTTGTTCAAAGAGAGTTCGACGCAAGGTTCCTTCGTCGATTCCGCAACGCTTCGCCACGCCCGGCAAATACCACACAGGCTCAATTGCCACCTTGGTGACGCTGCAGATTCCCTCTTCAGAAACAATTTCGCCGTCGGGCTTCAGACGCCCCTTCACTACCGCATCGGTAATTTCTGGCATGTGTATGTGGGCTTTTGTTACTGCTATCGTGGGACGAATATCATACCCCTTGGCAAGGTGGTCTTTGTAGACATCAGCAACAACTGCTCCCCACGGATCGAGCGAGACAATTTTGTCGGTTTCGAACCAGCTGGGATATGGACCAACACCCACAGCAGGCGCAGTGTTTGTGAGATCGGGTTTGTGCATCGACTGCAATGAACCTGTAGCAATCGCCAGAGCACGGTATATTGCATACGAGCCCGAGTGAGTCCCGATCGCGTTTCGATGAGCAGCATTGGCTACAGTCGCAATAACAGGTCCACGTTCTAATGGATCACGAGCGCCCCACTGAATTGCCGGTGGCTTCGGACCAAAATGATTCGGATGAGACGTTAAAACGATATGATGTGAGCCCGAGCGGTTTTGAGTCACTGTTCTTACCTCTAAAAAGTTAGGTCGTGTGCAATAAAAACTGACCGGCGGACGAGGTGCTCGTCGCATTCATCGCAGGCCATGTTGTAGTAATTTTCTTAAGATCAGACCAGAAATCGAGTCCGCTACGTCCGGTAATATCACCATGCCCGAAACGGGACTGCTTGGTCCCTCCGAATGAAAAAGGCTCACGCGGTACAGGCACGCCGATATTAATACCAATCATTCCTGCATTGGAATGTGTCGCAACATATTGTGCAATGTCACCCCGCGTCGTGAACACAGATGCAGCATTGCCATAAACAGAACCATTAGAAATCTGAACAGCCTCTTCAATAGACTTGGCGCGAATGATGGTCAAAACGGGTCCAAAAATTTCGAGCTGCGCGCACTCCATATCCGCGCGTGCATGGTCAATCACCGTTGGTCCAACCCAGTATCCCGCTTTCAAATCTGCATGCTCGGGAGCAGACGAACGACCATCAAGAATGACTTTCGCACCCTGCTTTTCCGCAATGTCGATTGCGGAACGGATGCGCTGCAGAGACGCAGTGTCTATAATCGCCCCCATATCGCGACCCAAAACATGAGCCCGTGCCAACTGACAGACCCTTTCAATCACATGGTCCACTTGACCCACGGCAACCATCACACTTGCCGCCATACAACGCTGACCAGCACACCCGGTGAATGAAGAAAGCACCCCACGTGCAGTTGATTCGAGTTCACAATCAGGAGTCACAATCAGGTGATTCTTGGCTCCACCCAACGCTAGTACACGCTTACCCGCAGCAGTACCGGTGCGGTAGACGTGAGACGCAACCGTGGTCGATCCAACAAACCCAACAGCCTTAACTTCGGGATGCACCAACAGCGCGTCGACAACCTCGGCGCCACCATTGATAATTGAAAACACGCCCGCAGGCACACCGGCCTGAAGAAGCAATTCGCCCAAGATTTGAGACGTCAAAGGAACCTTTTCCGATGGCTTCAGAACGAACGCATTACCAACCACAAGAGCCAGAGGAATCATCCACAAGGGCACCATGGCAGGAAAGTTGAACGGAGCAATACCTGCAACAACACCCAGAGATTCCCGCCTGAACTGACAAAACACACCCTGACTGACTTCAAGCGCGTTCATCTGCTCGAGGTTCGGCAGACTCACTGCAAAGTCGATTATTTCGATGCCCTTCTGCAAACCTGCCTCGGCCTCGACACGTGTCTTACCAGACTCAGCAGCGACCGAGTCGATAAGTCGAGGCATCGCCTCAAGCATCAAATTTCGAAATTTTTGGAGAACATCAGCTCGATTGCGCATGGGAAGACGCCGCCATTGAGGCCATGCGTCCTGAGCTGCACGTATGGTTTTATCGACATCGGCAGCTGTTGATAGAGGAACGCTGCCTATCTTCCGGCCATTGTAGGGACTCAAAATTTCACGCTGTGGAAGGCTCGAAACGTCTTGCCAGACTCCTCCAGAAAGGTTTCGGCACTGCACCGGTTGAGCGGGAAAATTTGGAAAAGTCATTGCCCTGAGCCCTTCTTTCGTTACTTTAAAATGAAAACTCTGCCTGAAAGCACCAAGTCTACCAAGCCCTGCGCTTGTGATCGAGTTCCATTTTTTTACTAGGGGCAGTTGACTGTCTGGAAATTTCATGACGTGTCTTTTTTTGAATTTTTCTTCTCCCTGCTTCTTGTCAGTTTCGATCTTGCGCTGTAAAGTCACGACAGGTTTTCAAGAAAGGAATACAGCGCATGAAGAAGGCCACTACTGTTTCTACAAGTCAGCTCATCTCGGCAGTTGCCAGCAAGCACGACGAACTTCCTAAGAAAGTCACCAAGGAACTCATCGTTGAGTTTCTCGCTGAGATCGAGTCGGAACTCGTCAGCCGCCAATCGAAGATCCGCCTTGACAAAGTCGGCATCATCCAAGTGAAGGAGCGCGCAGCTCGCAAGGGTCGCAATCCTCAAACAGGCGAAGAAATCCGCATTCCTGCTTCCAAGAAAGTTGCTTTCCGCGCTGCTAAGTCGCTGAAAGAAGCTGTTGGCATCAAGAAGAAGGCAACAGCTGCCAAGAAGGCTCCTGCTCGCAAGAAGTAAGAGCTCTGCCTGACTCGGTGATCGATGCATCACCGTGACCTGAAAACCACCCCTCTGTGGGTGGTTTTTTTATTGTCAGTCGAACAGAACAGTATTTGAAAATCTTTCGGTAAAAAATATTCTCGACCGGTAACCGGAATGTTGTTTTTAAACTCAGTTCTCGGGCCGGAAGAAGAATGCCTTTTTTTGCTGACATGACCCAGTCAAATTTCCACGCTGGCACCACGGCTGTGGCCATTCTTCACCGTACTGAAACCAGCCATGCAGTCGTCTGCAGCGGCGTGCCGCTGAGTCCCAAGATTGTGCTCACTGCAGCACATTGCCTGCCCACGACCAGCAAGGAACAAGGACAAACGAAAGACACTTCTTCATTTGCGATACTTCGACAAGGAGTCGGTCCAGAGGATTACTCTCCCATCGTTCGCTGGATCGTTCATCCAGAATTCAAACCCGCACCGCAACCGAAACATGAGGATTTTGATTTAGCCCTCATCGAAACCGAGTCTAATACATCTTGGATTCGGAACACTCCCACCTTGCTCACAAGCTTTCTAACTGCAACAAATCCATCTCAATCGGTACTTTGGATTTCTGGATTCAGCCCAACCCGACTGGGGCTGTTGAACCCCAAAGAAATCATCCGCTCACCGCACGTTTGGGCAGACGTGCAGATGCTCCGTCAATATCCGACGGAAGGAAAATTCTTGGCCACATCTCGCCGTCCGCACAAGGCAGCCGCTTGCCCCGGAGACTCGGGTGCACCCGTTTGGCGTTTCGAACGCGGACAAGCCCGTCTAGAGGGGCTTGTTGTTCAGGGAAATTGCGAGAAAGGCGAGGTTAAAATCGTCGATGTTCGACGCTATGCTGCATGGATCGGCGAGGCAGCTCGAAGACTCAATGCAGCGTCGCCAATTCGATAGGTTCGGCGAAGTAACGACCGTTTGAATCTTTCTTCAATGCACCACAAAAAACCTTAGGGTCATGCGTAAAAAACAGCATTCCTCCCCGCGGCGTCAGACCTTCAAGCAAGATACGTTTTTCGTCGATGACCATTTCCGGAAAACGATCGTAACC
>CAYWSV010000091.1:0-11658 GCA_964460155.1 uncultured Oligoflexia bacterium
CTCACCCTCCGTCAATGCCTTCGCACGTTACGAGCGCGATTTTGAAGTTCAAGAGCTCCGTGGCAGAAGCACCGACGGCTCAGCCGGACCTTTGCTCGCAGCACAAAAAGATGTGCGCGACAAACTCGCTGTTGGTCTGCAGCTCAAATGGCAGCTGTGGGACTGGGGAACACGCTGGAACAAAATCACCGAGACAGTTGCTCAGCAATCAAAAGCGTCTATCAATGCCGAGCAAGCATTATCTTTGCTGCGCACGGAGGTCATTAAATCTTATCTGGATTTCAAAGCGGCAAACGACTCACTGCAAACCTCTCTTTCGAGTGTCAGGCTCGCACAAGAGGTTTATAAACTGACCCAAGCTCGTTTCACCAATGGTCAAGCGTCTTCAACCGACCTCATCACCGCAGAACGCGATCAGGCGCGTGCGCGCGCAGGTCTCGTTGTGGCGCGTTCAGAAATCGACCTTGCGTGGTTCCGATTGCAACGCAACATGGGCGAGGAACCCACACCATGAATCACGACACTCTCAACCTAGGCTTCAACTCTCCACTCTGCTGCTGCAAAGGATTAAAACAATGATGAGCAGGAAAAGTTTCGCCTTCAGCACAAAGCTAATTTCCCTTGCCCTTTTGACTGCAGCCTGCACCGGAAAAAAAGTCGATCTTCCGCCTGCAGCTCCAGAAATCAAGACAGAAATGACCTCCAACAGTGCAGAGGCCGCTGTTCCCGCATCGAGCGCTGCTGCACAACCGGCACAAGCTCAACCCACTCCTCAGGCGATGGAAAAAAAGAACACACCACCACCAACTCCAGAGGCGCTGACCCGTGTTTCAGGTCAGGTCAACTCGGGTAAACAAGGACAGGCGAGTTTCAAAATTCAAGGTCATATCTCAAAGACAATCGTCCAAGTTGGCGAAAAAATCCGTAAGGGACAAGTTCTAGCCATTCTCGACGACACAGACGCACGTCTACGTCTGCAACTCGCCCAGAATCAACTCGAACAAGCGCGTGTGACTTTTGAACAAGCCAGCAAAGATATGATGCGCGAGGAACAACTCAAAAAGGAGGGTGCGACCACCCAAACCAACCTCGAGCGGGTCAGTAATACTTTGGCAGCTGCGCGAATCGGTCAGGCACAAGCACGTATCAATTTACAGCAGGCCGAGAAGACCCTTTCAGATACGCGGCTCACTGCAGCCTTCGACGGCGTTGTTGCGCGTCGTCTGAAAGTTGAAGGCGAGTATGTGGGCGTGGGAGCGCCGGTCTTTGAATTGGCCTCTATGAAAGAACTCGAAGTTTCGCTTCGGGTTCCCGAGAGCCTTATCCGAAAAGTTAAACCAGGACACGAAGTGAATCTCTCTATCCCCAGTCTTGGACGCAATGCACAAGCTAAAATTCTGCGAATCGTTCCAGTGATTCAGGAGAACTCGCGCACATTCGAAGTCATCGGCCGTGTCGAAGGCTCGCTTTCGGACGACATTATTCCGGGACAATTTGTTGAAGCCCAACTTTAAGGACGATGAATTATGCTTCTTGCTGACGTATCCATTAAGAGACCCGTGTTCGCCACGATGCTCAATGTGATTCTCATCGTTTTTGGCCTTTTTTCTTATAACAAACTCGGAATCGACCAATTTCCAAACATCGATTTCCCGGTTGTCACCGTGCAGGTCACCTACCCCGGAGCTGACCCCAAGACAGTTGAACAAAAAATCCTTCAACCTCTTGAAAAAGGTCTCAACGGTATTGAAGGTCTCGAGGCTCTGAATGCAACAGCTTTTCCAAATTTCGGACAAGTTGTGCTGCGTTTCAAACTTGAACGCAACGGCGATAAAGCCGCGCAGGATGTTCGCGATAAAATGTCGGCATTGGTCTCGCAGTTGCCCACCGAAGCCTTGGCACCCGTTGTCGCCAAATTCGATATGGGCGGCGCGCCAATCATTACAATGACACTCTCTGCAGACACACTGCCCTATGCGCAGCTATCAAAACTCGCCAAAGACAAAGTCAAACCCGCACTGGAAAGTGTGAGTGGCGTTGGACGCGTCGATCTCGCAGGCCAGCGTGAGCGCGAAATTCACATCCTCATGTCCCGCTCAAGACTTCAATCTTTTGGTCTTTCGCCGACTCAAGTTGTGCAGGCCGTGCAATCTCAAAACACCGATGTTCCCAGCGGTAAACTTGAAAATGAAGACAGCCTTTTAAGAATTCGCACCGAGGGAACCTTGAGCTCGGCTGAGCAAGTGGGTGAAATTCCAATTCCCCTGCGCACAGGACAAAAGATCCGTGTCAAAGACATCGGCGAGGTTCAAGACACACTGGCCGAAGAAACAGGATACGCAACAGCCAACGGTCAAACGACCATTGTGATGGTTCTGTATAAACAGTCAGGCGGAAACACTGTTGCGATTGCCGAATCGGCCAAAGAAAAAATCGCTGAACTTCAAAAAACTCTGCCAGCTGGTGTTAAGTTTGAAACCTTTCAGGACAACTCAAAATACATCAAAGGCTCAATTGACTCTGTTAAATTTGACCTTTTTCTAGGTGCGTTGCTGGCAATTGTTATCGTTCTCATTTTCCTGCACGACTGGCGTGCAACAATTATTAGTGCCTTTGCAATTCCCACATCGGTCATCGCAACATTTTGGTTTGTTCAAACGATGGGCTTCACACTCAACCTGATGACCACACTGGGTCTCACTCTGTCCATCGGTATTCTCGTAGACGATGCAATTGTGGTTATTGAAAATATTTACCGACGGCTCGAGTTGGGTGAATCTCCGATGGAGGCGGCGCGCACAGGAACCGCAGAGATCGGCCTTGCCGCTCTGGCCATTACACTCTCAATTGTCGCCGTTTTCGTTCCGGTGGCCTTCATGGAAGGCATTCTGGGGCGCTTCTTCTATCAATTCGGCATGACTGTTGCCTTCTCGGTGATGGTGTCCTTGTTTGTTGCCTTCACACTCACTCCCATGATGAGTTCGCGCCTGCTTAAATCTCATCACGGTGAAGTCCCGAAATTTTTTCAGCCCTTTGAACGTGCATTCAGCGCAACCGAACAAGCGTATCGTTCAATTCTAGCTGTGACTTTAAAAAATTCAGGCAAAACAGTTCTCGCAGGAGTCGGTGTTCTTATCCTGAGTATCGTCCCGTTGCGCTTTGTTCCGGTGAGCTTTTTTCCGAAGGAAGATCGCAGCCAGTTTCAGGTCAACTATGAACTTACTGAAGGCACCCCTTTATCGAAAACCAAAGAAAAATCGGCGGTGCTCGATAAGTACCTGCGCAGTTATCCCGGCGTCGACGATGTTCTTGTTGCTATTGGTGCCAATGCCGAACGTAAACCCAACGTCGCACGCATTGATGTGCGCCTGATTCCAAAGTCTGAACGCTCGTTCAGTCAAGAAGATATCGTGAAGCGACTGCGCGTTGATCTCAAAACGCGCTTCACCGATCCGGACGATAAAATCGAAGTCTCCGAGCAATCAGGGAGCGGTGGCGGACGCCAGCAACCAATTCAGCTGGTTCTACAGGGCAACGAAGCAGATAAACTAAGCGCATATGCCAACCAACTGCGCGACTGGGTCAAGGCAAATCTTGTAGGTGCAGTTGACGTACAAACGTCTGAGCCGCCGCTGGTCCAAGAGGTCAAGGTCATTACCGACCCTGTGCGTGCAGCAGATGTCGGCATGAGCACACAACAAGTTGGTTTCGCACTACGCACTCTGTTTGAGGGCATTAAGGTCGGCGAAATCGAAGACAAAGGCGAACGCTACGACGTCCGAGCGAAAGTTGCCGACATAGATTCGCGGCAAGTGGCCGATCTCTCTGGCCTCACGTTGCCCAACGCCATGGGTATTCCAATCGCGCTCGCCAACATTGCACATATCGAACAAAAACCCTCGCTCTCGAAGGTCGAACGTTTGGGTGGACAGCGTCAGATTATAGTGCTCGCGAACTTCCAAGGGAAAGACCTGAGCGGAGCGATCCGAAGTCTCGAAGCTCAAGTCAAATCAACGCTCCCTCAGGGCATCACATACAATCTCGAGGGCCAAGCAAAGCTCCTCAAAGATGCGATTGGTGCAATGCTCGGAGCACTTGGATTTGCCATCATCCTCGTCTTCATTGTGCTCTGTGCGCAGTTTGAAAGTTACCTTACGCCGTTCGTCATCATGATGTCTGTTCCACTGGCGTTTTCCGGCGCATTTGCGGGTCTGCTCATCACCCAAAAAGCGATGAGTATTTATGCGATGATTGGTCTCATTATGTTGATGGGTCTGGTCACGAAAAACGCTATTCTGCTCATCGACTTTACCCTGAGCCGCATGCGCGACGGGCTCAGCATGACCGACGCACTTCTCGAAGCTGGGCCGGTGCGTTTGCGACCTATTTTAATGACGACTGCTGCGATGATTTTCGGAATGTTGCCCATCGCTATTGGACACGGTGATGGTGGAGAAGCACGTGCTCCGATGGCCGTCTGTGTGATTGGCGGCCTCGTGAGTTCAACTCTCCTCACACTGGTTGTTGTGCCAAGTGTGTTCGTGTTGGTTCGCAATGGACAAGCTCGGGCCGCAGTTGCGTTCGGCGCATTCAGGGCCCGCTTCGGTGAGCGGCTCAAGGCGTAAATTCGACGGAAATTTCCACATCAATTTTCGGATCAAGACCGTCGATCCTCACGCTCATTCCATCGGCGCTGAGTTTGAATTTGTCTGCTGCGAGTGCCTTGCCTGAAACCTTCACACTGTTCACTTTGCTCACCTTTACAGGCAACTTAAAGACGGGTTCGACGGAAGTATATCGCGCAATGGCTCCGGCAAACGCCGAGTAGTCTGAACTCGAGGTTATATCCAAAAGAACGCCCTTATCTTCGTCCACCATCTTGTTATACGGAAAACCATAGTCACCATTGTTGGCTGTTTCGTTAGTCTTGCTTCCACCCGGCACCGTCACCACACCATGAAACCTCAGACCCGCAAGACGATTTTTTGAATTTATTTTTGCTCTCAGTTGTTGAGACGTAGGCCTGTTTCTCAAAAGCTCGCTCGAGTTTGGATCCGTTGGATTCGGACCTCCGCATCCGGGATCCTGAGCGTCACTCACAAAAACAACATGTGCAAACGCACCATCTCGAAAGATCTTGCCGCGTTTATCATGAATCTGTCCAAGGGCAGTCAGTCCGGCCTCGCATCCCACGGCGAAAAAAGGATTCTGCAGAGCTGCATTCAAACAGCGCACGTTATTTCCATTGACTGAATCAGGCTTGAACCACTCATCAGCGCACAAAGATTCACTGTAGGCCGAAACGAACGTCGCATTTGCTTGTTTGTAGGCCATGAGAGCACTCTGTGAAACAAACGAAAGAAAACCGGGTTCTTTGTTGATCCCATTGTATGGTTTTCCTCCATTCGCAGAATTCATGACTGCATCTGCCACGGCCGGATGAACCTCCGAGAGATTCGCGGGATTCGCGGGCATCGTCGTCATCACGGCCATTCGCGTATCACCGTACCAGTCGGATGCGTTCAACCTTCTGAATCCCTCGCGCACTTTATCAATATAGGGATTCATCGAAACCGAGTTGTCAAAGACAAACAAAATATCGTTGGGTGTCAGTTTAGGTCCGTATTTAAACCGTGCGGTGTTTGCGCCACCACCGGAGCCACCTGAACCGCCGGAGCCACCGGAACCACCGGAGCCATTTTGGTCGCCAGAGCCACCAGCGCCATTTTGGTCGCCCGAACCATCAGCGCCACCGCCCGAACCCGAGGTCGAACCCGTTTTTTTCGTCTTGTTATTTGCATCTGGGCCGCCGACCCGACTACGAAAGTCTGAATTGTTACAGGCGACACCAAGAACAACCAGAACCGGTAATGTTAAAAGAAATTTTGATAATTGCATGGCGGCCTCCAAGGAGGCCTATCGGCAGACTTTTGAAAAAACTAAAGGAGCCAATTTTCCCAACAGAAAATTGGCCCGTTAGCATAATATAATTCGGTTCAGTTATGCCTTCTTTATGACAAGAATTGGCTTTTTCGACTTCTTATCAACCGACTTTTCGAAAATAAATCCGCCCGCCTTCAAGCACTCGTCAGCGCTGGCCTTCTTCACCCAATCAAGATTTCCGGTCGAGACTCCACAGGAGTTCATTCCGCCGCAATCGTGGGGCTTAGCAGCCATAAACTTGTTTTTAAAAACTTCGTTAGCCACGCGTATCTGTTCTTTGGTCACAGCGCATGCAGCAGTTCCCTTGCACGTGTTTGTTCCAAAACACTGCACACCATCTTTGGGAGCATGCATTTCCATGGCACTTGCCGCAGGAGCTTTGGCCGCAGATGCTTCAGCCAAAGAGACGCCCGAAGAAATCCCAACCGCAGCAGCGGACAGCAAACTCTTTTTGAGTGACATATTTCCCTCCGAAAAAAACTCAATTTGGACGTTAACCTCGAATCAGAAAGTCGTCTAGTCGGTTCGGTAGGGCAAGTTGCCGTTCACAGACTGCGGCCTTATCCTTGTCAAAGATTCTAATTCATAGACAAGTCATTCCCGACGAAAGGACGACTGATGAGCCGCCTCACCCTGACTCTGACCCAGCTCGAATATCTTGTTGCGCTGGATCAACACCGTCATTTTGGTAAGGCCGCAAAAGCATGTCACGTCTCGCAACCGACACTGAGCATGCAACTTCAAAAACTGGAAAGCGATTTGGGCGTCGTGCTCTTCGACAGAACTTTTCAACCACTTTTACCGACGCCCGAAGGTGAACCACTGATTGCTCAAGCTCGCGTCGTTTTATCGGAAGCCCGAAGACTCACGACACTCAGCCACGAAGACCAAAAAGAGTTGAAAGGCGAACTGCGACTGGCTGTCATTCCGACAATCGCACCTTATCTCATTCCTCTTTTCATCGAACACTTCGCTCGCACCTATCCGAAACTCAATCTATTCATCGATGAATTACAGACCGACCAGATTCTCACTTCTCTTGAACAGGAAAAGACAGACGTGGGCCTGTTGGCGACTCCCTTGAAAGCAGAGGGTCTCGAAGAAGAAAAGTTATTCCTCGAACCATTTCTTCTCTATGCACCACAAAATCATCCACTCGCGAAAAAGAAACTGGTCACCGAAGATGACCTCGACGGATCCGAGATGTGGCTACTCGCAGAGGGACATTGTCTGAGGTCCCAAATTCTGCGTTTTTGTTCTTTGCGAAATTCAAAATCTGTTCTCAAAAATGTTCGATTTGAAGCTGGGAATTTGGAAACGCTTCAACGGCTCGTCGATTTTGGCTCTGGCTACACCCTGATTCCCTGGCTCGCTGCACAAAAGACTCATTCCGAAAAATCAGTTCTCAAACAGTTCAAGTCACCCGCACCCGTTCGGCAAGTCTCGCTCGTGTATCGCCGCACGCAATTGAAAAGGCGAGCTATAGAAGCACTGGCGCAAACAATTCAAGCAAGCCTGCCCTCGGATTTGCGAGATTTGCAACGCAGTCAAGAGGCATCCGCCGGAAAGCCATTACCTGCTTGGTAAGCGCAAACCATCACCATATCGATGAGTCTTTACTTGAACTCAGCAACCCGTTGACCCACTTTGTCGATTGAACTTTGCCAGAACGCAGGCTGAGCCAAATTCACATCAAGATATTTGACCGCAAGTTCTTCTGCTGTCATGCGACCCGTATCGCGCAAAAGCCGAACGTAGTTCTTGTAAAAGTCCTTGCCTTGTTTTTCACGCTGCGCATAAACGCCGAGCGCGAAAAGATATCCGAATGTGTATGGAAAATTGTAAAATGAAGTTCCGCTGATATGGAAATGAAGCTTACTGCACCAAAAGAGCGAATTCATTTCACTCAAAGTTGTTCCATAGGATTGTGTCCACGCGCGAGTCATGAGTTCAGAAAACTCATCGGGAGTCAGTGTGCGTTCTGCTCGCTTTTCGTAAAAGGCTGATTCAAATCGAAAACGCGCAGGAATGTTCAAAAGAAATGCCTCGGCACTTCCCAATTCGCCCCAAAGAATTTTGCGGCGGTCGTCCTGTGTCTTCGCCGTTTTTACGAGTACATCTGCAACAACTGTTTCTGCAAATATACTTGCCGTCTCGGCCAACGTCATTGGATAGTAGGTTTCCGGAAGCTCCAAATCACGCATGACCCAATTGTGAAATGCATGACCTAATTCATGTGCAAGAGTTCCAACGTCCTCAAGACTTCCGCGATACGTCATATACACGCGAGGTGTTCGGGATTTTGCGAACCGCGTGCAATACGCTCCTGGCCGTTTTTTATCGCTCACAGATCCTTCAATCCAGCCTTCACGCATCATCATTTTGACGAAATCAGCAAGCTCTAAATCAACATCGGCAAATGCAGAGCAAATAAGCTCAAGCGCATCTTTAAAACTTATTTTCGATTCTTCGGCAGAGGGTAGAGGAGCAAATAAATCCCAAGGACCCAATGCAGGAACTTTCATCTCACGTGCTTTAATGCGGAGTGCAGAACGCCCCACTTCAGCGTTCGATTCAACAACCGACATCATGGATTCAAGTGTTGCGCGCGAGATTCTGTTGGAGTGCAACGGCTGATCCAAGAAATGTAAGGGCTTCACTGCGCTACGCATCTTGTAATTATCAAGACGCCAGCCTGCGAGTGCATTCAAAATAGATCCGCACGCCTCGCGCTGAGATTCCCATGCTTTACTGATTGCACGAAATGATGCTTGGCGCTCTTCGGGGTCAACGCTGTCAAGACCTCCGGCGGCACGTGCAAGACCCATGGTGCGCGTCTCGCCCCGAACCTTGACTTCACACTGCAACGACGAAGAAATGTTGTCATACATTGTTCCCCACGCTTGCGGACCATTCACCGAAAATCGCGTCAGCAATTTTTCGGAATCAAGACCCAACAAATGTGGAGCCCACTGGCGATCCATGCGGATTCCAAATTGGTGCGGTAGAAACTCAGGACGCGCCAAACACGCATGAGCAAACGATTCAGGTGCTCGGGTCATCACCAAATTCAACGATGTGAGAGATTCACTGAGTTGAGTCATGATTTGCCGTAGCACGGCCTGCAGCTGACGCGCCTGAGTGTGTCCACCATCGACACTCAGAGCACAGCTCACAAAAGTGCCTAGATTCGCTCCAATCACAAAAGCGTCATCTGCAGCGCGTCTTAATCTGCAGGCTGCCTCAACAACTTCAGCATCTTTTTCGGAGAGTTCCCCAACGCGAACGAGTTCACTGTCCAACAGTTTTGCTTGTTCAGCGATTGTCGCGACAGCCTTTTTGAGCTTTTCAAGATCAGCATCAAAATCCGCAGAACCAAGCTCACGATACTCAGATGAATTATTCCAATGCGGGCCGTAAAATTCTTCACTCATTGTTTTTTCCCTATGGACGCAGCTGCTCGCGTTTGAATCGAAAATCTATACCCCGGAATTTCATGTCCATCCGGGGTTCATCGAGTGCGTCACGCCCGTTCATAGCGCGGCACTGAGGTCTCGGCTCTCCGGTACGGCTCATGTAAATCTGCCATTGCCTATCTCTTTCGGTGGCCGTGACTTCGCGCTCATTCACAATTTTTCTGAACAGTTCAAAACTCGGGCGAGGTGTTCTGTGCAGACTATTGCGCCTATCGACTTCGAGAAGTCCGAACTTTGGACAGTATCCATCTGCCCATTCCCAATTGTCTGACAGAGTCCAAAAAAAGTAACCTTCTATCGGAACTCCTGCCTGAACAGCAGCCTCCACCGCAGCCAAATGCTCCACCAGATACGCTCCGCGCAAAACATCGGTTGAATCTGAAATTCCATTTTCGGTCACAACAAATTTGAGTTCACGATCGACTTTTTTACGGGAAACTTTCTGCTGATTGTAACGCTGATGATAGTCTAAAAGAAGAAGCGCAAGCCCGGCCGGAAAAATTGCCCGACCAGATTCACTATATTCGGCGCGATCGACGAACGCCGCTCCCAAGCCCTTGACCACTTCCTGCCCGTAATAATTGATTCCAAGAAAATCGAGTTTTCCAGCTATTTTATCGGTAAAAACGTATTTTGAAATTGAATCAAAGTAACGCGCCGACGGCCAATCCATCCAGCTTGCGCCGTTGTTGTAACTCACATTGTGCGCAAGCCCTACGCGAGCAGGCTGACCATGCGCAAAAGGGTTTGTTGCAGAGGCGCGGAACGTGTCGTTCTTGTGAATAAATTCATACAGACGATTGTGTGTCATCGACATGTTCTCGAGCGACATCCAATAGGCGCCGCGCACCACAAGCGGCACTGAAATCAGCCCACCGAGCCGCTGCTTGCCCCCCGGTGGCCACAGTCCCGCAACATCCGAAAGAAGCGCGTAAACTGTAGGTTCGTTGAAGGTAATCCACTCATCCACCAAATCGCCGAACTCTCGCACCACATCTTGAGCAAAGCTCAAAAAGTGCTCAGCCACTTTTGGGTTCGACCATCCGCCCTGTTCTATCGCCCATGCAGGCATCGAGTGATGAAAAAGAGTCACCACGGGTTCAATCGACCGACCACGCATCATTCGAATAATTTGTCTGTATCGCAGCAGCGCTTGTTTATCTTGAATCCTTGCGGGACACGGTTCAGCGGTCGCACACGCGTTGCTTGAAGGCGCGTGAGGCACGAGTCGACCCCAATCTAATCCCACGCGCAGCGTGCGAATCCCGGAGGCTTGAGCCCAATCGAGCTCCGTTTCCGGCTCGGTCCAAAAACGCAATCGCTCCTCGGGGCGTTCGGCATTCTTCCAAGCAGCAACTCCGCCCGAGCGGGCAAAATCGACCCAAGCATCATTGAGTTGGTCTTCACTGTGGGCGGGTGCGGTGGCAAGGCCGAAAACGATTGGTGTGTCTTTAAATGAAATAGACTGAGCCTGCGCAGTGCTCGCGAGAATCAAAAATATGAACATGAACAGTCTTGATGTCATGCTCAAACGTTTTCCTCCCAGAGTCTCACGGCGTCTTAGGGTCCAAAGTCAGGGGATGTGTTCCCCAATAGAATCTCGCCCTTCTGTATTTCTTTGTACAAACCCAGTCAACGGCGATTCCGGCCCTCAATTTATTAATAATTTCAGCGTGATAATCGATTCAAATAGGCCTGCATCCTGAGTTTTTTCTGAGCAGAAGCCGTGGTCATGCTGCGTACCAAGCCGAAGGGTTCGCGCGCCGGGGGCCATGGCCTGTCGTATTTACCCAAACACCAATAGATGCCCGTGTAGGAGTTTGGATCGCGGCCATCCAGAGAATATTTATTATTTAAATATTCAAGTTTAGTCAGTGCATCCTGCGGACCATTAGACCATCGAACTATGCCTTTGCCCCACAACATCCGCATATAGTTGTGAATGACACCCGTTTTCATCAGCTCGCGTTGAGCCGCATTCCAGACAGGGTCAGGACTGGATGCCGACTCGAGTTTTTCAAGACTGACTTGTTTCTCGGCGGGCGGAGTAAATTTGCGCAAAGTCTCTACAGCCCAGTTTGGAACGAGCTGCAAACTCCCCAGCGCAACTCCGCTGCGATAGGCATATTGAGCCATGTTCTGACCCAATTCGCGCCACGTCACAAGTTCATCAATAAATTTACCAGCCGACGTTTCAATTTGAATTTGTTCAGCGCCACTGCAACCCATACGAAGTGCT
>CAYWSV010000091.1:11668-13132 GCA_964460155.1 uncultured Oligoflexia bacterium
GTGCTGTTTCATGCAAAATTGTTCGGCTGTGAATCATGCCAAAATGCAACCAAGGCGAAAGACGAGATGAGCACCCTTCATCCGGATGATTTCGATCTTCACCATAACGATTGATGTCGCGCTCCAAAAATTGCTTCAAACGGTCGCGCGCAGGTGCCTCTCCACCCAACACATTTTGCACAACCGAAACACTTGCACTGACGCGTGCCAACTCACTGATTGCTGCGCCATTAGTCGCGAGGATCCACGGCTGTTTTTCCGACTGTATCACCAATCAAAAGCTCACCCGTGACGTTCAGCTTCTCAGCAAAAGCAATTCGCTCGGAGATCATCTGTTCAATGCCGCTCCGCTCAGCTGCTGCCGAAGCAATGAACGGCTTAAGTTTTGGTCGAATAAAGCGCGCTGCAGCTTCAACTTTGGCGTACTTAAATAATGGAACAAGGCCCGCGTCATCAACCAAAACAAACGGAGCATGCGGAGCGCGTTGGGCTGTTGCGCGGTGCGAGCGAATCGCAATGTCTGGAAAAATATAGAACGTAGCCCAATCGCAAACCACAGCCGAGGCATCCTCAAGGATGCGTCCAACGATATGTCCATTGACCACTTCATCCGGACGGCTGAGAAGTCCGGTGGCAAAAGCCTTCTCGGGCGCGAGCAAGGGGTCAATGAAAGCCGACACATTTTTCTGCGGATCGACTTTTGGATCATGCCCCTGAGGTACAAAAACATATCCCGTAAATTGACCCGCATTGTGAGCGGCTCCTTGTCCAATAAACGAATGGACACGTTCACTCGACCACGGAGCGTTACCAGACATTGCCTCAACAACGAGAAGCGGTTTCTTGAGCAATTTAGAGAGCAAACTCGCCACAGCCAGCCCTGCATTATCGTGAAAACGACGTTGCACAGTCATGAGATACACGACATAGCGACCACTCAGCGTCTCGCCCTTGGCAGCTTTGTCCAGCGAAGCTGAAAGTTTAAGCGCATCGGCGGGAGCATTGGCCCATGAAATGAGCGGCTGCGGGTCGCGGGCTGTGTCGTTTTCAAAAACAAGCACTCTTTCTAGAAAAAGGCCCCTATCCTTGAGTTCGCCGCAAAAACGCTGTGCGCCTCGATTCGCCATAGTCTTCTTCCTTTGCTCTTGAGCCGCCCCGTCTCTCGGGCTAGAACGGGGAGATTGAGGGCCGGAACAAAGAATGGCAAGTCAAACTGGGGTTATTTTCAGGGTCAGCACGTTTGGAGAATCGCACGGTCCTGCCGTGGGATGTGTGATTGATGGTTGCCCTGCGGGCCTGCCTCTAAACGAGAGCATTATTCAAGCCGAACTGAATCGCCGGCGTCCGGGTACGGGCAAGTACGTTTCTCCGCGCGCTGAAGCGGACCGCTGCAAAATTCTTTCAGGCGTTGCCGACGGCCTGACGCTGGGCGACCTGAGCGAGCGGATCGAGCGCGCGGCCGGG
>CAYWSV010000092.1:0-12902 GCA_964460155.1 uncultured Oligoflexia bacterium
AGGATTTCACCGAGAGATCCTGATTCTGGAAGAACTGCCGTGATTCTTCTTCAAGAACTTCAAGGCCAGGTTTACCAGCACCAGAAACGCTCTGGTAGGTTGAAACGATGACTCGTTTGAGACCAAAATTCTTACGAATAACGTCGAGCACCATGACCAAAGGCGTGGTGCAGCAATTCGGGTTCGCCACCAAAGTTTTTTTGCGAATTTCTGCGGTGTTGAGCAGTTCACCATTGACCTCGGGAACAACCAAAGGAACCGTTGGGTCATCGCGGAATGCCGAAGATTTATCGACACACAGAATGCCGCGCTCAACCAAACCCGGAATAAATCGTTTGGAGATGTCGGACTCCGATGCGAACAAGACTGCATCGCACTGAGCCAACGCTTCTGCCTCGGTGGCCTCGACCACAACCGATTGCGTTCCCCAAGACAATCGCTTTCCTATCGAAGCCGGCGAAGCAAATGCTCGAACAGATTTAATAGGCAGTGACAACTGACCGTCGCCCAAAATATCGAGTGCCGTTTGGCCAACAACGCCCGTAGCCCCAACTATTCCAAGTGTCAGTGGTTTCATGTGTGGGTTTCCTCCTCTTCATCTTCCTCGCCTGAAATAAATAATTCTTCCTCTTCAGCGGTACGGTCGCGCTTGAAGAACAACCACATCACAGGACCATGGAGACAAAACAAAATCAGCAAAAGCGATAATGTTACGGTGAACTCGAAGGTGAACATCAGCACGGTGAGCATCAGAAGGATGGCCAAAAAACGGAAAGGACGCTTGCGCGGCAACTTTATGTTTTTTGTGCTGATATATTCGAAGGTGCTGATCATGCCAACCGCAAGCGCGAACATGAGAAGAACGAGAAACAGGTTTCGTACGTCTGGACGCAGCAAAACCGTGGCCAATTGAACAGCCCAATCAGCGTATCCATTGGCCGCAGTCCAACCACGAAATTCGAATTGTGACATGATGAATGCACAAAGGGGCATTGCAGCCATTGGAATGGGAATGCCCGTGAAATTGCCACTGGCCTTACCTACAGAACTTTGAACATTGAATCGCGCAAGACGCAGAGCACCACACACAGCATAAATAAAACACGCAGCAAATCCCAAACGACTCGAGCCATGCAGCGCAAAATTATACATAACAATTGCAGGCGCCACACCGAAAGAGACCATGTCGCACAGCGAATCCAGCTGAACACCAAACGCACTTTGCGTGCGCGTAAGACGGGCCACACTCCCATCGAGTCCGTCACAGACAGCGGCCGCAAGTATCGCATACGCTGCCCAAAGAAAAGACTGCTGATTCCCCTCTGAGAGGCGTCCGTCCACGGCAAATTTGATGGCCAAAAATCCGAAAAACAGAGATGCCGCGGTAATCATGTTCGGAAGCAGATAAATACTCGCCTTGACGCCCCGACGACGCGGCGCAAGTTCATGCACATTCCCCACTCCAGATTTTCCTCCCGTCATGACAACGAACCCCCTTGTTGTTGTCTAAGTTTCAAAACCGGTGTCGGCTCACGGCCGTAGACAGGCTCAAGCACATCGACACGCTCTGCCTGTCCATGCGCCCAATTTTGCAAATGCACCAAAAGATCAGCGAAGGCCGTTGGAACGGCAAAAGGATCATCGGCCTCAGGCGAAACCTCGCCCCAAAAAGCAGGCTGTGCGCGCGATTCGATGGCAGCGCAAAGTGTGCGGATTTGATCCGGCGGAACACCAGCCACAGACCACAATTCACGCGAACGCCCAAGCGCCAAGCCGTTCGCAAAAGCGCATCCAAGTCTCAATCCAGTGAATGAACCCGGACCGCTCACCACTCCCAACGCAGTGACACTTGGATCTTCACAACCTAAAAAATCAAGCGCAGAGCGATAAAGGTCGGCCAAATTTTCGGCCGTTAAACCCGAAGACACGGCTGCAACGCAGCTCCCTCCTGATTGACTCAACCAATGCACAGTTGCTTTTGTCAGCGGCAGAACTGCGGCCACGGGTTGCGCTCCACACAGTTCGGCAAGACGCTCAGCAGCTTGTGCCGCTGAAATTTCCATGCCCTGCGGATCAACCCGAAAAACAACCAAACCGGCACCCCGTTTGTGCGTACAAAGCAATGCGGCTGTCGGGGCTTGTGTGTGTCCGGTCACGAGCGGGAATCTCCTCAGGAGCGGAACAAGCGCATAAGGTCGTTGAAGAAGACGAGCACAATCAGCCCGAGAAGCAAAGCCACACCCAGACGTTGAACGGCCACTTGGACCTTCATGGGCAATGGTTTTCCGTAGGCCGCTTCAACTCCCTGCAAAAGTAAGTGACCACCATCGAGAGCCGGCAAGGGAAGCAAATTGAACAGCCCAATGTTCAGACTCATAAAAGAAATTGTCAGAATAAAGACCAACAACCCACCTTCAGCCGCATCACCTGCAACTCGGGCAATGGCGATAGGACCTCCCAGATTGTTGAGAGGCACGTCTCCAGTAAATAGCTTCTTGAGCGCAGTGAGAATGGTTGCCGACTGCGAAAGCGTTGCTTTGAATCCATCCCGCAACGATTCAACAAAGCTGGCACTACGCAGCACAACTGGGTCAACGCTGACTCCACGGCTAGCAAACGACACAGGCATTTCGACGATCCATTGATTGCGACTGAGAGCGTCAACAGCCAAGCGACGCGGGATCTTACATTCCAAAGTGCGCAACGTTTGCTGCTCGAGATTCATGACACGCCATCGGAGATCCGCGGGCCCTGCATCATCGGTGCGCATGAGCTTTTGAAGAAAAAACGATAGCTCTACGGGGCTCGTCAAATTGCCCGTGCCCTCGAGACCGAAGAACGTATCACCGCTGCGCAAACCGCAACTCTGCCACGCTTCTTTCACAGGTATTTTTCGATCGCCTTTATTCAGAGTGTCATACGACTTGACCATCATGTCCGTTGAACGCACCGAACGCGACCAATCTTGGGCAGCCACGGGTGCAGGGAAATTCAGATTCACACGCACGGGCTGTGCCCCACCCATGGCCTTTGCGAGTTTGGGATCCATCTGCACGAGCAGCGAGTCGATAGTCAGATTCTCGAACCGCTCAACCACAACCGTCGCAGGACCTTTGGCAAGTGCTTGTTCGACTTCGTGCAGAGCTTTTACTCTCTGACCATTCACTTCCAGAATTTTATCGCCTGATTTGAGTCCGGCCTGAGCGAAGACATTGTTGTCGGCAATCACCATGACTCGCGGCGTCTGAAAGAACTGAGAAACACCAATACGTCCAACGGCAATCGGCTCACCAAAAAGTGTTTCGCTCATATCGCGCGCGGGCGTCATTTCGAGAGACACCATTGTTCCACCGCGGTCAACCTCGACACGCGTGGGCATCTCGGGGCGTCCCGAAATCAAACGGTTAATGTCACCCCAAGAGCGTACTTTTTCTCCTGCAATCGAAAGAATCGTGTCACCCGTTTGAAGCCCGGATTTGATAGCCACACCTTCGGGCATGACGCTCACAACAGGTGCAGCCTGAGGCAGACCCACGTTAGACAAAATAACCATGACCACGAGTGACAAAATAAAATTGGCTAATGGCCCAGCAAACGAGATAATTGAACGCTTGTAAACAGGCGCGGTGTTGAGTGCCTTGCCTGCAAGCTCGGGGGGTACCTCCTCACCGGTTTCCATTCCGAAGAAGCGCACATAGCCACCCAATGGAAGCCAACAGATTTTGTACTCCGTGCGGCCGCGCTTGAAAGACCAAGCCGTTGGACCAAAACCTAAACTGAACTCCTCGACTGCAATTCCGAGCCAACGACCAGCCAGAAAATGTCCGAGTTCATGCACAAAAACCACAATTCCGACCAAAACAATGAACGCTATGACCGGATTTGTCAGCAACCATGTCAGGACTGTGCTCATCGTGTCGTCGCCTTCACGGATGTGAGAAAAGGTGTTTTATTTTTGCGTTTGGTCTCGGACTGAGTGACCTGTTGAGCTTGCTCGGGTGTACGTCCAAAGCGGCGTTCGCGGGCCGAAAATTTCTTCAAGCACTCAGAAAAATGGACTTCTGAAAAGTCGGGCCATGGGGTGGATTCAAAGATGTATTCCGCGTATGCCGACTGCCACAAAAGGAAGTTGCTGACGCGTTGTTCGCCGCTGGTTCGAATCACCAAATCAACGTCTGGAAGTCCGGCTGTGTCGAGGTGCTCATCGAAGCTCTGCTCGTCGATGTCGGCAGGATAAATTTCACCTGCATTAATTTTGTCGAGCAGTTTACGCACGGCACGAATGATTTCACCGCGGCTTCCGTAACTGAGTGCAATACACAGATTAAGCCCCGTGTTTCCGGCACTCTCGTCTTCAAGTTTGCAAGCCAAATCGAGAATGTCACTCGACAGCTTGCCACGGTCGCCAATGAGTCTGAAACGAATGTTGTTGTCTAAAATTTTATTGCGTTCGGCCTTCAGATACCATCGCAGAAGGCTCATGAGTGCGCTGACTTCCTCTTCGGGTCTGCGCCAATTTTCATCTGAAAAAGCATAGAGCGTCAGAGCGTGCAGACCGCATTTCACAGCGAACTCGGTGATTTCGTTCACCCGTTCGACGCCCTTTTTATGACCAGCGACACGCGGAAGCCTGCGCGAGGTTGCCCAACGTCCGTTTCCATCCATGATGATTCCGACGTGACGCGGAAGCTTCAACGGATCCAGATCCCATTTCTGAAAAAAATCGTTCATTCTCGGAGCCTTTGTCACTGAGGGGCCGCCCCTCCTGAGGCTGACCACATCGGCCGCGTATACCCCACCCGCACGGAGTGGTCCATACGGCCGCAAAAATTGACACATCCCTTGGCTTTTGACTAGCCTCTCGAGCGTTTTCTTAAAGCATCTTGCCGGAGTCCGACGATGAGCAATGCGCCAGTCACAACCAAAGACGTCCAGCCCCTCTCAACTCAGGGATATCGGGGCACACGCGATTTTCATCCAGAACTCCAACGACTCCGCAGCTGGATGTACGCGCACATCAAAAACGTACTCGAAGGCTATGGATACGAAGAGTACGCCGGTCCCATACTGGAACCGCTGGAACTTTATGCCAGCAAATCGAGCGAAGAGATCGTCAGTGAACAGCTCTATTCCTTTGAAGACCGTGGCGGACGTAAAGTCGGTATTCGACCCGAAATGACTCCAACGCTGGCGCGTATGGTTGCCTCGCGTGCCAAAGAACTCATTCGTCCCATCCGCTGGTATTCCATTCCAACATGCATGCGCTACGAGCGTCCGCAACGCGGTCGGTTGCGTGAATTCGACCAACTCAATGTCGACGTATTTGGAGGCACCTCGCTCGATGAAGATGTTGAGGTTCTACTGACCTGCCATGATCTTCTTGTTCGCTTAGGTGCAAAATCAACCGACTTCGAAATCCGCGTCAATCATCGCGGACTGGTCGACGACTTGTTGTTTGGCATTCTGAAACTGAACCCCACGCAAAAGTCTGCGATTCTTCGCCTGCTCGATAAAAAAGACAAACTGAGCGCAGAGACTTTCCGCGAAGAGGCAGGCAAGCTCTGGCTCTCGGCGTCTGATATCGAGACTCTCGAAAAATTCATGAGTCAGCCGCTAAACGAATTAAGACCCCTGCTGGGCGACAAGACCGCTCATTTCGATGCCCTGACAGAACGTTTAGCGTGCCTGCAAAAACTTATTCCCGCCGAATGTATTCGTTTCGATGCTTCTATCATGCGTGGCTTCGACTACTACACGGGGCTGGTGTTCGAAATTTATGATACCCATCCGGAAAATCGCCGCGCTCTTTTT
The DNA here is from genome assembly GCA_964460155.1 of uncultured Oligoflexia bacterium. Taxonomy (GTDB): domain Bacteria; phylum Bdellovibrionota_B; class Oligoflexia; order Silvanigrellales; family Silvanigrellaceae; genus RFOM01. The sequence goes on from CAYWSV010000092.1 coordinate 5,812, forward strand.
GGTGGCGGGCGCTACGACAATCTTGTCGGGGCATTTGGAACAGATCCATTGCCCGGCATCGGGTACGGTGTCAGCGATGTGTCTTTGTTGAACTTTCTTGAAGTTCACGGACTGACACCCTCACTCAGTAGAGGCACCGAAGTTGCCGTTATTCGTTTTTCGGAGGCCGACCGCTTTGCGGCGCTTGAATTGTCGCGCGCGCTGAGAACGGCAGGAGTTAAAGTCGAGACAACCTTGTCGGCGGCGAAGTTCGGAAAACAAATTCAGTGGGCCGAACGCACAGGAGCAAAAGCAGTTGTGTTCAGAGGCGAAGAGGAACTGAAGAACGGAACCTTTGCTTGTAAATGGCTCGCAACAGGTGTTCAAGACGTCTGCTCGATGAGCGCGCTCGACGAATTTGTAAAGAAATTATCAAACGCCTGATTTACGCCGCTCGTTCAGAAAAACCTCAAAGCCTTGTTTTTGCGCTTTGCGGATTTTGTTGGATTGGGGTTCTGCTGTGGCCCAGCGTGAACCTCCAGCGCGCTGCGAACGTCCGCGCTTTTTGGGCTTGTTCGTCTCGATGCTTTGCCCTTGTGCTTGAGCAAGTTTCTCGCGCAAAGCATGAGCGTACGCTACAGCCAATGCATCGCTCGCATCGAATGGTAAATTTTGAAAAGATACTTTTAAAATTTGTGAAAGCGCTTGCGCAATGGACTCCTTACTCGATCGTCCATGCGCGAGCACTGCCTTTTTGACCGCTGTAGGTGAGAGTTCGTGAACAGCCAGTCCACGCTGATGCGCGTGTGCAAGCACAACACCACGCGCATGCCCAAGAAATAAAGCAGACCTGATATTTAGAGCAACAAATGCCTGCTCGACGCAAACTCCATGAGGCGAATACAAGTCGATCACCCTGAGCAATTCAGTGGCCAGAGCAGCTAAACGCGCCGCCAAAGGAAGCTCCGGATCAAATCGCCACACACCTGCCGACACACCAACAATGCGGCCATCTTCAAACAGATCAACAACTCCGTAGCCGGCAACACGTGTTCCTGGGTCGATTCCCAAAATTCTTTTTGTCACTTTTTAGAACCTGAACTGAGAGTCAAAACATGCTGGGCAAGACTCTCGAGCTCAGCTTCGCTGCTGATTTCCTTGCTGTAGGCTGGCATTGCGCCTTTACCTGCTTTTACAATTTCGATGATCGCTTCTTTGGTCTGCGGCCCCTTCCATGGACCTTCGGCCAGATTCGTCGGGCGCGAGGACATCATTCGTGCCATGGTGGTTTGTGCCTTTCCATCTGCACCATGACAGCCCGCACAATATCGCGCATAAACACGTTCACCCGTTGAGCCGCCTTTCAGATCCGAAGGGCCCACAGGCGTAGGTGCAGCAGCTACTTCGCGCGCAGCAACACTCGCCCCAGCCTCCTGAGGATTGGCCTCACCTGTCGGAACAGCCTGAGGTTTGGCAGCATCGGCAATCACCGCGGGTTTTTCAGGGATGCAGGTCAGAACAAGACCGCACATAATTATTGTTACCACCGACCCAACCGCAAAAATCTTTCCTCGGCTCAGAGAAGGACTTGAAGGATTCTGATTTTCCATGGACGTGTTCCAAATAAAAAGAGTGAACTAAGAATCAGGTTGACGACGATGCGCGCCTGCGCTCGACCGCCACAAGTAAACCGACACAACTCATCACCGTCAGCATGTGACTGCCACCATAACTCACCAGCGACAACGGAACACCCACAACCGGAAACAACCCCAGAACCATCGCAACATTAATAAAAAAGTGAAACAGAAAGAAACCAGCAACCCCAAGTGCTACGAGTGCCGAAAACGAGTCACGTGCCTTTTCGGCAATTTGAAAAATTTGCAGCAAAAGTAGCAAATACAAACCAAAAATCACAACGCAACCAATGAATCCCTGCTCTTCAGCCCAAACCGAAAAAGCAAAGTCTGTGTGTCGCTCGGGTAGAAAGCTCAACTGGCTCTGTGTTCCCTGTTGGAATCCTCTTCCCCAAACACCACCACTTCCAACAGCAATCATGCTCTGAATAGAGTGATATCCTGCACCCTTCGGATCGCGCATGGGATTCAAAAAGTTGAGCACTCGGAGCTTCTGATATTCATAAAGAACAAAGTTCCACGCAATGATTGATGCACTCAAGCCAGAAAATGCAACGATTGCGATACTCGTCCAATTGATGCGCACAAACGCCATTTGAAAACAGCCAATCATAAGAACAAGACCCGCTGTTCCCAAATCCGGCTGGCCCAACACAAGCAAAAATGGAATTCCAATAACAATGATCTGACGCCATAAGGTCATCAAAGTAAATTCATGCACGCCTTTAACGTACATGAAGCTTCGAGCCACGATAAGAATAATCACAAATTTAGCCATTTCACTTGGCTGAACACGGAAAGGTCCAATGGTGAGCCAGCGCTGAGAACCCTTTGCAATTTGTCCACTCAAGTCAACCCAGAGCAGAAGGCAACAAACAATAAAATAACTAAAGAAGGTCAGTCGTTCGATCGACCGCAGGTCCATCAGAACGCCCCAAAAAATCATCGCAAAAGTACCAACAACGGCCCATTTGACCTGATCATGAAATCGAAAAACCGAAACATCAGCACCACTAGCACTGTACATATTGAAAAGGCCAAGCCCCAAGAGAAGATAGACTGTCACGAGCAACGACCATGGCGTGCCGCGGAATCTTTCCTTGATCAATTGCCATAATAAAATCACAGTCGATTACTCCTTCAATCTCCGATGGGTTCGTCTTCATCGCCCGTCATCTGTTCTTCATCCTCCGGTTCCTGCGGAGGAAGAACATCAAGACTTGGAGCAGAGCGACCGACATCCAGAGGCGTTTTGCGTTCTGCAGTTTTCTGAGAAAGTTTTGCATTCACAAATTTCTCAGGATGAGCTTTGCGCAGATACGCATCAAGAACTTTTTGAACGATTGGCGCAGCCTGAGAGCCACCACCACCGCCGTCAAACTCACTCAAAGCAACCACAGCAATTTCGGGATTCTCTGCAGGTGCGTAAGCAGCAAACCACGCATGGTCACGCTGCTGAAAGTGAACTTCATCTTGATCTTTCGTTCGTTTCAAAGCTGCAGTCTGAGCTGTTCCAGTTTTTCCGGCAATGGTGAATCCATTCACCATAGATTTCTTACCGGTTCCCGTCGGACTCATGACCACATCCTCAAGCCCCGCCCGCACGAGAGCAAGATTTTCAGGTTTGTATGTAATGCGTCTGCGCAAAAGCGTTTTTTCTTCCGCAACCGTTTTTCCTTGCGCGTCGACAATCTTCTTGAGCAGATAGGGTCTGAAAACCTTACCGCCATTGCCGACTGCAGCCATCATGGTCACGATCTGAAGAGGGGTCATCAGGTTATAACCCTGACCAATAGAAACGTTGATGGTGTCACCACTCTGCCAGGGCGCACCACGCGTCTGAAGCTTCCACTCGGTTGACGGAACGATGCCAGTGACCTCCATGTTGAGGTCCAAACCTGTTTTCTCGCCCAAACCAAAAGCACGCGCCCATTTCGCAATACGATCGACACCCAAAAGGTTGCCGACTTGGTAGTAATAAATGTCGCAACTCTGTTCGAGAGAACGGCGCAAATTCACCACTCCATGACCTGTCTTTTTCCAGCAACGCCATTTGCCGTTACCGAGCGAGAAGACACCGTTGCATGAGTATGTGCGTTGAGGCGAAGTCACGCCTTCTTCAAGCGCCGCGAGCGCAGTGATCACTTTAAAGACCGAGCCCGGCGGGTAAGCTCCACCTGTGACTTTGTCCAACAAAGGTTTGAACGGATTCGTTTGCAGCAACTGCCAGTCCTCGCCCGTCAGTCCGTCTTGATACATCGACAAACTGAAATTGGGGTGACTCACATAAGCAAGGACTTCTCCATTCTGAGCATTAATGGCCACAACTGCTCCGTTTTTATTACGGAATGCTTCTACAGCTGCGCGCTGAATGTCGTCATCAATGGTCAAATACATATCATTGCCGCGTTGAGCCGTTTTACGCGCAGTCAGGCCGAGATCCATTGCCGAAGCCGACTGAAGACGTCCATAGGCATCAACCTGCAGGTAATCTTTGCCCTCAATACCTCGAAGGCTATTCTCGTATTTTTTCTCAACACCCATTTTTCCGATAATCGAACCAACTTTGTATTGGTAATCACGAGAAACAGCATTGAGATTATCGAGCTCGCGATTGGTCACTTCGCCCAAGTAACCAAAGAGATGTGCTGAGTCACTGCGCTGGTAGTCGCGGCGCGGAGCCGTATCCACATCGACACCCGGCAAGAAAAACTTATTCGACTCCATCATGGCAACTTCATGCAGGGTTAAGTTGCGCTTAATTCGGATGGGCACAAAGTGAGGAATACTCGCCGATTCGGCAAGGCGTTTTTCGATTTGCTCGCGCGGAATACTAAAAAGTTCAGAGACAATCTTGAGCGTTTGCTCCCGGTTTTGCAGATACTGAGGGATGATCACAAGATCAAAAAACGGACGGTTAGATAACATCAAACTGCCGTTACGATCGAAGATCAACCCACGCGGAGCAGGGCGCGTCACTTCACGCACGCGGTTACGCTCCGAGGCAATCGAAAAATCTCGACCTTTGAGAATCTGCAGATACCAAAGACGGCCAACCAAAGACAAAACCAAAACTGCAAAAAAAACAATGGCAATATAAATGCGCCGGGGATCCACAACAATTTCTGATTTAAAGCGATTGTCGCCCACGAACCCGACTCCTTTTAGCTTTCCACCAGTTCCTGACGATGATCGCGGCGTGAGCTCGCGTCAAACAATCCATCCAAGCGCGCAAGAAGACTGAACAGAGGAACAGAGAACAAAGTTGTCACAATCAGACTTGGAGAATTTTTCAAAAAGTAAGTCATCCAATCGGGAGCTCTGTGCGCTTTGCTCAGGCTAACGTATATCAACACAAATTTGAGAAGAAAAATTCCCGAGAACACCAAAATCTGACTGCTCAGCTTGTGCAAGGCAATTACACGCGCCACCAAATTCGCGATAACCAGAGCCAGTAGATAATACATCATGTAAAAACCATCGGGCGCACCAGAGAACATGTGCATCAGTGCAGCAACACAAAAGATGCGCACAAGCGCTCCCAACAAAAGATGCTCAATAGCCACATAAACAACAAAGATGGTTGCCAGATCAATATGAAGCCAAGGCGAGCGCGCACGGGCCAAAACATAGGCCTGAAAGTACACAATCGCGATTGATGCAACAAACATGACGACAGCATGAACCTGCCACGCACGCATACGCAACATCATCAACCCCCGGAACGTCCCGGAACCGACTCGACGAGCCGCTTCATCCAATCCATCCCACCCAGCTTGCGAATAACTTCGACCTCACGGCTACTGCGCAAAAGAATGAGTGCCTCGGAGACCTCAGCAAAATTAACTGCCGGCTCGACTTCAATGGTCTGGCTCACGCCGTCGGGTTCGACTCGAATTTTGGTCACTTTGCCAACAACAATTCCGCGCGGAAAGGGGCCGGTGAGTCCACTTGTAACAATTTCATCGCCAACAATAACTCGACTTCCGCGGTCGGCATACTTAAACAACATGCCTTGTCCGGCACTCCCCTCGAGCATGCCGCGACGACGGTTGCGCGCAACAATTACGTCAAGGTTGGAGTTGGGGTCAGTCAGCAAGAGCACATCGGCATATGAGCCTAGGGTTCTCATCACAACACCGACAGCTCCCTCGGCAGCCACAACAGCCATTCCGGGCAAAACTCCATCGGATTCGCCACGGTTCAAACGAATGCTCTTGTACATAAAACTCGGGTCGCCACTATGGACTTGACCCGAAACGAATTTCAAATTGACCTGCCGAACAAAGTTGAGCAGCTTCTGCAAGCGCTCATTCTCTTTCTCGACCTCTTTAAACATCTGCATACGAACCGACAAACGAGCATTTTCGTCTTTCAGCCGTTGAGCTTCTTCACGCGCGCCACGCAGGTCGACGTACGACTTGATCAGCGAGCTGAATTGATGGGTAAAAAGATTAAAGCCGAGCTCGATAGGGCGACTCACCGTGTAGACAATCTTCTCCACGAGAGACAAATCGCGGCGTGCGGAAACATCCGACGAGTAAAATGCAAACGGGAAAATAATTGCACATAAAACAAGCAACGCAAAACCATATCTACGGAACACGAGCATGGTGTCGTCCTATCGGGTGAACATTATTTGTAACGCGTTTAATTTATAGTCACTTGGTTGAAAAAGAAAGCTCGCGTGCTAAAAGATTTAGGGCCGGATTCTGTTTCAACCGGAGTTCGGACAGACCGTCACACGGTTGTGACGGCCTCAGTCATCCGACAGCCCCATGAAGAGGCATGCATGCGTCTATCTACAAAATCACTGTTGTCACCCAGCGCAAAATCACTTGCCGTCGGAGTTGTCATTGCACTCGGCGTTCTTGCTTTCGCAATTACTGGTATTTCGCCCAACCGGAGTGGAATGGACACCAGCATGGCCGCACAGGTTGGCAGCCAAACAGTCACGATGATTGAGCTTCAACGCGTTGTCGAAAACCTAAACCGCCAAACAGGCAATGAAGCCGGTCGGCGCGAAGCCAACATTCAATCTGGACTGAATCAGCTCATCCAAGAAAAAGTGCTCCTTGAAGAGGCGACGCGCATTGGCTGGACTCCGTCCGACGCCGAGGTTGCGCAATGGATTCGCAGGCGCCCCGAATTTCAAAACGAAAAGACCAAACAGTTCGACATTTCGTTGTACAGAAAATTCCTCAAATCGGGTTATGTCAGCGAGCTCGAATTCCACAAACAAGGTCGAGATGCATTGATGCTTGAGAAAATGAGCGCCTTGCTTTACCTGCCCGAGGTCACTCCACGCCCGCTTCTCACCGATAAGTCTTTGCGAGATAGCACCGAATTCAATCTCGAATTCGCACAAGTGCAGCCTAATCCGCAAAAGTTTAAGGAAAAGCTTGCTACAGAAGCTCAAAAATACGCGGGCGACGCTGCAAATGAAAAAAGCCTGAAGGATGCTTTCGAAGCAAG
>CAYWSV010000093.1:0-3697 GCA_964460155.1 uncultured Oligoflexia bacterium
ACCCAGAATTCCGATGGTCTTTGGTGTCGCACGGTCAGTCATTTTGAGTTGCGTTCCCAGTGAAAGGGCACTCCTGCGAGTGCTTCAACCCGCTGTGCTTGTTCAAGTGCCTGAGCCTCGATTTTTTTCTTGTGAGCCTTGTTCCATTGACTGAGTTTTTCATCGTTCAAAGCCAGAATTTGGATTGCAAACAGAGCAGCATTCCGCGCTCCGGCAGTGCCAATGGCAAAGGTCGCTGTGGGACCACCAGCGGGCATTTGAACGCTTGAGAGCAGACTGTCCATGCCGTCGAGTGCCTTGCTCTGCACGGGAACTCCGAGCACGGGAAGAGTGGTGAGGCTGGCTATCATGCCAGGCAAGTGTGCTGCTCCGCCGGCTCCAGCAATAATGATTTTTAATCCACGCTCAGACGCTCGTTTTGCATATTCAAAAAGGCGCTCGGGAGTTCGATGTGCACTGACGACTGTGCACTCGAAATCAACGCCGGCCTCTTTGAGGATGTCGACAGCGGCCTTCATGGTTTCCATGTCCGATTCGCTGCCCATGACGATTCCTATTTGGCTCATCCTGTTACCTCATTGCGCTTCAATTTATCGGAGGTCGATGGCTCTTCACCCAAGCGGCGCTGCGCAAAAGCGTCGGCGTAGTTGCCACTAAAGCAGGAGTCACAAAAGCCACTGTTTCCGGTGCCATCACGCAGCGCAGGACTGGCCAATGTGTGGAGTGTTTCGGTGGCCAAATAGGCAAGCGAATCGACCTGCAAGGTTTCGCGCATCTGTGCCAGATTCATTTGTTGAGCCAGCAGATCTCTGCGTTTGGGTGTATCAATTCCATAAAAGCAAGGAAATTTAACAGGCGGTGAGCCAATGCGCATATGCACTTCAGCAGCTCCAGCCTCGCGCAGAAGTTCGACAATGCGACGCGAGGTTGTACCGCGTACGATACTGTCGTCGACGACAACCAATCGTTTTCCCTCAATCACATGACGCAGTGGATTGAGTTTGAGACGCAGACGGAAGTTGCGAATGTTTTGCGTAGGCTCAATGAATGTTCGGCCAACGTAATGATTCCGAATCAAGCCCACAGCATAAGGAATTCCCGAGGCACGCGCGTAGCCCATCGCCATGGGAACTCCGGAATCAGGAATAGGTATAACCAAGTCGGCTTGTGCGGGTGCTTGTTTGGCCAACTCAGCCCCCAGTTGCTCTCGAAAAAGAAAGCTCGACTGGCCCCATAAATTTGAATCGGGGCGCGCGAAATAGATTTGTTCAAAAACGCATCTGCGGGTCTGTTTGTTTTCAGAAGAGTTGAGGTCAGGCAAATGACTTGAGCGTAGGTGTCCGTCGGTGAGTCGGATCTCGATCATTTCACCGGGCATCACATCTCGTTCAAACTTAGCTCCGACGAGGTCAAATGCGCATGTTTCGCTGCTGACTGCCCAGCTGATAGTTTGTGAGTCGGACTCGAGTGGAAAGCGGCCGAGAGAAAGCGGACGATAACCCAACGCATCGACGCACGCGTAAAGGTGAGTGGGTGTGAGGAGGAGGAGTGTGAAGGCACCCTCAAGCAGACCGCTCACATGTTTGAGTTTGGCACCAAGATCTGCACCCGGGGCTTGGGCCAAGAGGTGAAGGATAATTTCGGTGTCGGCTGTTCCCTGAAAAATAGCACCGCGACGCTCGAGATCATCTCGAAGCTCAGGAGCATTCACAAGATTGCCGTTGTGTGCCAGAGCCACGCGGACACCATTCACGCGGGCCACGAGGGGTTGAATGTTGGCCGCAGCCTCGCCTCCAGCAGTGCTGTAACGTACGTGGCCTAGTGCGGCCGTTCCCCTGAGTTTGTTCAGCGTTTCGGGTTGAAAAACATCACTCACGAGCCCCGCACTGCGATGTACACTGATATGTCCGTCGCGCAGAGTCGCAAGTCCCGCGCTTTCTTGTCCGCGGTGCTGGAGCGCGAACAATCCCAGAAAGGCCATCTGGGTGGCATCGGGATGCTGAGTCAGAGCAAAGATACCGCACATACACAATTACCCGAAAAAAGGTTTAAGAGAATTCTTGAATGACGCAGATGACGATTGCCATAATTCAGCATCTTTTGCAGGCAACGTTCCAGAGTCGATTAGCTCAGCCACTGGCATGAGACGCAAACCCATGTTGCGGGCAGCGTTGATCCAACGTGATTCATTGAGCCCGGGGCCCGAGATCAGCACACCGGCTTGTCCTTCAGCACAGGCTGTTTGTGCCGAAAGAGCTTCCGATTCACGCGTGAGTTTGATTGCTGATTGGGCGCGCGCAGCGAGAGTCATGAGAGTCATGACAAGGCCGCCGCATCCCACCACAGCGCAGCTGCTCAAGCTGCCGTTCGTTTTTAATTCACGCAGGAAACTCCAAAGATTTTTTTCCGATTGAAAGTCGGCTTCGGGAACTCCGCCACTGTTACGTAGAAAGACGTTCCACGACATTTCGGAAAGCGAAAAGCTCGTGAGTGATTCAACTTTGTCCGAACACAACCAATAGAGCTGCCGAGAAGATGCCGGTGGAAGATTCTCGACAATGTCGCCGAGATCATCAATGACACCAACAATACCCACCATAGGGGTTGGCGGAATCGGAGTTGTACCCGTTTGGTTGTTCAGACTGACGTTTCCGCTGACAATCGGAATATGCATGTTTTTTGCAATTGAGTTGATGCCGTCAATCGCATCCGAGATTTGTCGCATGACGGCGGGCTGTTTAGGGCTGCCGAAATTCAAGCAGTCAGTCATGCCCAAAGGACGTCCACCACTTGCAGCTATGGCGCGGGCCAGAAGCAGTGTGCTTTGCGCAGATCCATGAAGTGGGTCGAGTTCGATCCAGCGCTCCTGACACCCTGCGACCATCGCAAGAGCCGGTGCTTTCTGGGCGAATGGATCACGTTCACTTGTAGGCACAAAGGCTTCATCAAGGCGAACGACCGATGCAGCGCACGAGCGTGGAGTCTGACAACCGGAAATCGTGTTGCCCTGAACCGTTGAGCAATAATGGCGAGTCAGAGGGTCTTTTGAGGCATGAGTCGGATGCGCCATGAGTGAAGGCATCTCGGCCGCAAAGGTCGGCCACGCCTGCGCAAGTGTGGTTTTGTCGGACTCAAGAACCTGTGCAAGGGCTTTTCGAGTGGACTCGCTCAGCCCCAAGGCCAGACCTTCTGTTGTCGGCAAAGGCCTTTCGATTTTGGAGTGCTCTTTTAAGTATTCGTTGCGGTCCTGTAACGGCCAAGAATACTTTGGAGCATTTTCGGTGAGAATCTCAACCGGCAAAGCGCACACAACAGTGTCATTGTGGGTGCAAATAAATTCGCCCGTGTCATTCACGGATCCAATTACGGCCGCCGCAACCTGATGTTTCTTGCAAAGCTCAATGACCTCTTGCGCCTTGTCTGGCGTTACGGCGCACAGCATACGCTCTTGAGATTCCGAAAGCAGATATTCGAATGGTTTCAAGCGCGCAGTTCGGGCAGGAATGAGGTTCAAATCAATAACAACCCCACACCCCGATCGGCCAGCCATTTCAACACCGCTCGAGGTCAGGCCAGCTGCACCCATGTCTTGCAAACCGACGACGAGTTTCTTTTCAAGAATTTCAAGCGTGACTTCAAGAAGTTTCTTTTCTGCAAATGGGTCTCCGACCTGAACGGTGGGGCGTAAAGCTGAAGC
>CAYWSV010000093.1:3749-10235 GCA_964460155.1 uncultured Oligoflexia bacterium
ATCCGAACTCATGGTTGCGCCATGAACGCCGTCGCGTCCGGTTGCGCTTCCAAAATAAACAAGAAGATTTGCTCCTGCAGGAAACAAGCTTTCACGCTTTTCTTTTCCGACAGTCTGTCCGGGAAGAAGCTGGCTTGCGACTTGTTTTTTGAGCGGTGCAGAGTCGTTTTGCAGTTTTCCACGGAAAATTGCATCGGACTTAATGAGGCCCGCCGTAAAGGCATTCACCAAAATGTTTTTCGAATATCCATGATGAAAGCGAGTCTGGCCGCCTACAGTGGGTACTCCCACTGAATTTCCATAGTCGCCAATTCCGCGCACGGTGTGCTTGAGCAGGTGAGCGTTGTAGAGACCTTCGCCGTAACGGAGACAGTTGAGATTCGCGACTGGACGAGCGCCCATGCAAAAAACGTCGCGCAAAATTCCACCGACACCTGTTGCCGCACCTTGATAAGGTTCAATGTAGCTCGGGTGATTGTGGCTCTCCATTTTGAAGGCCAGTCCAACACCCTCCGCAACCTCGACTATTCCGGCGTTTTCACCGGGGCCCTGCAGAACCCAAGGTTCATTTGTGTGAAAGCGGGCGAGGTGAACGCGCGAGGATTTATATGAACAGTGTTCGCTCCAAAGAGCTCCCGTAACTGCGATTTCCTCGAGCGAGGGCATGCGAGCGAGAAGTTCTTTGAGACGGTTGAACTCATCGGCTGAAAGTCCAAAGCCTTGCGCGAGCTCGTACCATTTTTTTTGATTGCTCTCTGATGTGTTTTTTTCGACCGAAGACTGCTGTGTTGACGACATGATTTCTGTGACCTCAACGTCGGGAATCAATGAGTGTTCGCGTGATGTGTTTTCCGCCAAGTGTCGAGCGGACTTCCCTCGCGGACGGGAATTCCGAGTCTTTTGGCCAGAGCATCCAGCATAAATAAACCGTCACTGCTGCCGAGCTGAGGATCGCTTGCGCGTTCCGGATGAGGCATCATGCCGACGATATTTCCCTCAGGATTCGAAATCCCCGCAATGCTTTCAGTGCTACCGAGAATGTTTTGCGTATAGCGGAACAGCGTTTGATAGGCCCCGTTTTTGCGTGGAGCAATGAAATTGCCCATGCCGCATGAAATCGGCAAATTCAAAAGCCGTCCGGTGCTGAGTGTTGGAGTCCACGTTGAGATGACTGAAATTTCCATACGCACAGTCACAAATTCATGGACGTGTTGGCGAATAATGTTGGGTGCAAGAGCACCGGGAAGAAGTCCTGACTCACACAAAATTTGAAAGCCATTGCAGATGCCCAAGACTGCAACTCCGGCAGCTGCTTCTCGACGGACCCAATCCATGAGCGGTGAGCGCGCGGCCAAAGCTCCCGCACGCAGGTAGTCTCCAAAAGAAAAACCCCCTGGAAGAATGATCACAGAAGTGTGTCCAGGGGGTCGTTTCTCGATGTCTTCTTGAGTGCGAACAAAAGAGACATCGAGATCAAGATTTCTCGCAAGCCACCTCAGGGTGTCTTGATCGCAATTTGTTCCGGGAAACTGAAGAACCGCGGCGTTTCTTCTGGTCATTGAATGACCTCCACGTGAATGGATTCCATGACCTCATTTCTCAATACAGATGAGACATAACGTAACAGAGACGCCTTTTCATCTTCTTGGGGAAGGCTAATTGTAAAGACTTTAGAGCGGCTCAGACGGGCAGATAATCCCTGCGACTGCATGTGTTCCTCGATTGTTTTGGCTTCTGTATCCAAAACATCGGCGTGCAGAGCAACGGTCACTCGGTAGGTGCGTTGCAAAGCTGGAACGGTGGTTGTGTCGACACGACCGCCATGCTGACGCTTGACCTCGTCGGGAGTCGTGCCAAACACAGCCAGAAAACGTGCTGGAGCATGCGCCACAAATCGTTCGAAGCTAAACAAGCCGCGCAGGTTGTCTCGACCGATAAGATCGACAACCGCATTTTGCGCCTCGAGGGCTTTGAGGAAAGCGTCTGGAGCCAGCGTTTCTCTGGCAGCTTGCATGTTCAAGGGCAGTGCAATTTTTTGCACGAGTTCATAGGCTGTCGTGCGGTTCATGCCGGCGTTGGTCAGTTGTGTCAGCACTGTTTGGCTAGCCCACAGACCGCCCAAACGCTCGAGGTTTCGCTTCATCACGTCGGGCTGAACAACCATTTTTTCAATCAGGTCACCGCAGCGTGCGGTCATGAAGTCGAGCGTAACGAACATGTCGGGCAGGGCTAAGCGTTCGACGCTGCTGTGCGAAATGTCGCGCTCGTGCCACAAACTCGTATTTTGCCCGAGCATCTGAACATACCCGCGAACAGCGCGTGCGAGTCCCGACAGATTTTCAGCAAGCACGGGATTCTTTTTGTGGGGCATCGCCGAGCTGCCCTTTTGTTTGCTTCCAAACGGTTCGATGACCTCTTGAAGCTCGGTGCGCGCCCAGTGTCGCATGTTCACCGCAAAGCGATCGATTGCGTTGGCGAGTGTCTCGCATGCGTGCGCAACACGAAGAATGCGATCGCGCGGAATCACCTGCGTCGCGACTGGTTCTGGAGTGAGTTCCAATTTTGCCAGAACGTGTGCTTCGTAGTCGGGAGAAAGCTGCGAGTATTGACCAACGGCGCCTGAAAGTTTTCCTGTTGAGCAGGTCTTGCGTGCGTCAATCAGCGATAAGTGAGCACGCTGAAATTCACTGAAGTGACCTGCAAGAACCTGCCCAAACGAAAGTGGCTCTGCGTGGATTCCGTGGGTGCGCCCCATCATAATTGTTTCGGCATGATCGAATGATTGCTTCGCAAGTGCTGCGCGTAGCCGGTCGAGCGGCTTCATGAGGAGATCGAGACTTTCACCCAAGCGCAAGCTCAGAGCCGTATCCAGAACATCAGAGCTGGTCAGCCCCTGATGGAGCCAACGGCCAAAGTCACCCATGGCGGCTCCGACTTCGGCAACGTAGGCAATGACGTCGTGTCCGGTTTCGAGTTCGCGCTTTTTGTAGTCTTCACTGTTTGTAGACTGCGCGGCTGCATCGAACGCGGCAAGAACTGCAGCGGGAATGCCGCGTCGTTCGATGAGTCCTTGAAGGTGTGCACGTTCAACGCGGGACCATGAGGCGTACTTCGCCTCCTCAGACCAAAGCTGGGCCATGTCGGGACGACTGTAACGCTCAATCATAATCACCTCTTAGGCAGGGGGAGCAATTTCAGGTGAACTTCATATTTTGCGAGACGCCCCTCTCATAGTCTGTATCACCGGAAAAAGACAAGCCCCTCGCGCGGTTTCCCTCGCTTGTGGAGATGCCCGAGAAGCAGGCGTCAGAATCTCGAACGAGATTCCCTCAAGTCACGAGGAGGACTTCCGATAGCGGATCGAATGGTGTCGTGAAACAGGAGTTCCTCTCAGTTTTGAGGGCCCGATACCGCCTTAAGAGGTTGTGAATGGCAGAGAGCAACAAACAAAATCCTGCAACACAGGATGTTGAGGACTCCATTGACTATCTCAATTTGCTTGTCACGAGCGGTCTTGCGCTCAGCGAAATGGATGATTCTTCAGAGCTTTTAAGCCTTATGGCTCAAACAGCTTTGATCATGGGTAACTGTGAAGGGTGCACGGTATACGAGGCAGACGGAACTCAACTTCGATTTGTTCTCACGCGTAACCGCGTGCTCGAGTCCCGCGGCGTGAAGGCCGCCCTGAAAAACTATACGCTTCCAATTGACCTGAAGACAGCTGCAGGTTTCGCAGCCTCGTCGCGCAAGACGTTGAATATCCCTGATGTCTACAATTTGCCTTCAGAATCACCGTTTTCTTTTAATCCGTCGTTCGACATTATGACCAACTATCGCAGTCGTTCGATGTTGGTCATTCCCATGTGCGACTCGCGAGGAAACGTGCTCGGTGTGCTTCAGCTCATCAATCACCTCACGGGTGAAAACTTCAGCGGTGAAGTGTCTCAATTTCCTTTAAAAATTGAATCTTACCTGCGCGCTCTTGCGAGCCAATGCGGTGTGGTTCTCAGAAACCTCCGCATGGCCGAGGATCTCAGACAATCGCGCATCGAAACGGTAAAGAAGTTCGTGAAAGCATCTGAGTATCATGACACCGACACTGGTGGTCATATCGAACGCATGAGCCGGTACAGTGTTTTGTTGTACAGAGAACTCGGATTTGACGAGTCTGCCTGCGAGGTGATGAGACTGGCGGCAATGCTGCATGACGTCGGCAAAATCTCGACTCCTGATGCAGTTCTCAAGAAGCCAGGTCGTCTGACTCCCGATGAATTTGAAATTATGAAGTTGCACACGGTGAAAGGCTACGAAGTTCTGCGTGGCGCGGACTCTCCGTTTTTGCAGATGGGTGCGGTCATTGCCTACACTCATCACGAAAAATGGGATGGAGGTGGTTACCCACGTGGCCTGAAGGGCAAAGACATTCCACCCGAAGGCCGAGTGGTTGCAATTGCCGACGTGTTCGACGCGTTGTGCTCGCGTCGTGTCTACAAAGAGTCGTGGCCGATTGATAAAGTTTTCGATGAGCTGCGCAATTGTAGTGGCAGCCACTTTGACCCCGAGATTGTCGATATTTTCTTCGATAACCTTGATGCCATTTTGGAAATCAAGGCTCAATTCCCGGCGGTTGATCCACCACAGGCAACACAGCCACCCGCTCCAGCGGCTCAATCAGCTGCACCATCAACTCCAGCAGTGACTGCTGAGAAGAAGGATGGCGAACAGAGCGCACCCGAAACCCAAACCGTTCTCAAGGCGTCTTGACAATCCACGAGAGCTCCCTTACCCCTTTACGGAAACTTTAACTTAGGGGTAGGTTTGCATGCCGGTTCTGTTCGTGAATCAGCACGACTGTGGTGCAGGGAAACTCGCCCGTTCAATATTTGATTTTTAAAACCCGCGTTGAGCGGGTTTTTTTTTGTCCTGAATTCTATTTCTCACCGGAGGTCGCTGCAGATGAATAACTATATGAAAGTTTCCTCATACGAGGGTCGTAAGGGTGAAATCCGCAAAGTTGTGCTGTTGTATTCCGGTGGTCTCGACACCAGCGTCATGCTCAAATGGATTCAAGATGAATACGAGGCCGAGGTCATTGCGCTGACAATCGACATCGGGCAGCAGGCCGACAACCTCGAAGAAATCCGCCAAAAGGCTCTGCGTTTGGGTGCTGTTAAAGCAGTTGTTGTAGATGCCAAGAACACATTTGCTTACGAATATCTTGCCAAAGGAATCAAGGCGAACGCGCGTTATCAGGGCGATTATCACCTTGCCACACCACTCGGACGCCCGTTGTTGGCTAAGCTTGCGGTCGATGTCGCACGCGCCGAAGGATGCGATTGTATCGCTCACGGCTGTACTGGAAAGGGCAACGATCAGGTGCGCCTTGAGGGAAGCATTCTGACTCTGGCTCCCGAGATGAAAATTATTGCTCCCGTGCGTGAGTGGGGTATGGGTCGCGACGAGGAACTCGAATATGCGCGTAAGCACAATATTCCTGTGAAGCAAACTGCAGACTCGCCATACAGCTATGATGATAATATGTGGGGAATTTCGGCCGAAGGCGGAGAAATCGAAAATCCTGCGCTGGTACCGCCGCTCAAGAACATCCTGCAAATCTGCAAACCCATCGAAGAAACTCCACACGAGGCCACCACAGTTACAATTGGATTCCTGAAAGGGCTGCCCGTGCAACTCAATGGTCAGGACATGAGTTTGGTGCCGCTCATCGCTCAACTGAATGAGCTGGGTGCAACTCATGGTGTTGGTGTCACGCACCACATCGAAGATCGTGTTGTTGGCTTAAAGGTCCGTGGAATTTACGAAGCACCCGCAGCAAGCATCATTGTGCGCGCTCATGAAACACTTGAAAAATACGTGTGCACGCGTCAGGAAAACGAATTCAAAACAATGGTCGACCAAAAATGGGGCTACTTGTGCTACGGCGCTCAGTGGTATGAACCATTGATGCACAACCTCAATATGTACATCGATGCAGTGAATGAAAAAGTGACTGGTACGGTCACAGTCCGTTTGTTCAAAGGTCGTGCTGAAACCGTGGCTGTCGAGACACCCAACAGTCTGTTCGACGAAAAACTCGCGACCTTCATGAAGAGCAATGCGTTTAACCAAAACGCCTCTGCGGCCTTCACCGAAATTTACACGATGCAGATGCGCATGGCCCGCGAAACCGAGCGTTATGCACTCATCTCAATTGGCAGCCCCGAACAGAAACAACGTTTTCTTCCACTTGTCTCTAAACTTGCCGAGAGTGGATTTGTGCTTTTCGCAACTGAGGGAACATATGCCGCTTTGCAAAAAGCCGGTGTCCCCGCAGTGTGCGTTTACAAGGTTTCTGATTCCAACAAAAAGCCCAACTTGGTCGACCTTCTGCGTCAGAACCGTTTCGATTTGATCGTGAACGTCATGAGCCCCGAAAATAATAACGTCGAAGTCCGCGATGGAACCGAAATTCGCAAGTGGAGCGTC
>CAYWSV010000093.1:10245-12767 GCA_964460155.1 uncultured Oligoflexia bacterium
TCAGCTTGTCAGTGAATTCGAAGTTCTCAACAACATTTGCGAGCGCTTCAAGACGCAGACACGCAAACCAATTGCAGCGCGCGGCGAGCAGCAAAAGCCTGCGCTGATGAACGGAGTGTGAGCATGTTGTGGATGCCGCTGGCGCAACTGCGTCAGAAAATCATTTCGGCAGGTGGTTTTGTGAATGCGCATGCGCATTTCGATCGTGCATACTCGGTGACACCTGCAGATCTTCCCGACAACACTCAGGGCAAGGCCACAGTCGAACATGCGCTGCAGGAAAAGTGGCAGCTCGTTGATTCATGGAAACGAGCCGCGAGCGAAGAGGATTACTTCGCTCACATCACATCTGCACTGCGCGCTCAACATGAATTCGGTGTTCGTGTTGCGCTTAGTTTTATCGACTGCGATCCTGTTGCTGGTACACGTGCTCTGAATGCCGCTGTGCGTGCCAAAGACTATGCTGCACAGCAATTACAGATGAAATTTGTGCTGGCGTGTCAGACTCTCAAGGGCGTTTTAAACCCCGAGGCTCGCGACTATTTTGAGACGGCCTTGGCACATGTCGACGTCATAGGTGGATTGCCGGGGGCCGACCGCGGTCGTGAGGAAGAACACTTGGATGTTCTGCTCAGCGCAGCCAAAAGAACGGGCAAGCGTGTGCACGTCCATGTGGATCAAAACAATGATCCCAACGAGCGCGAAACCGAACAACTTGCGCGCGCTGTCATTCGGCACGGGCTTGAAGGTCAGGTGTCTGCCGTGCACGGCATCAGCATTGCATGTCAGCCAAAGGCCTACCGAAACGAACTTTACAAATTGTGCCTCGATGCCGGTTTGAGTTTTGTGGCGTGCCCTGGAGCATGGTTGGATGCACGTCGAAATGAAGTGCTCACTCCGACGCACAATGCCATCACTCCCATCGACGAAATGATTCCTGCTGGATTGTGTGTGGCGCTTGGTTCCGACAACATTGCCGACATTTACAAGCCCTATGCCGATGGCGATCCAATGGTCGAGTTGCGCATGCTTCTTGAGGCCAACCACTTTTATGATGCGCGCGAACTGATTCGCATCGCCACTGAGAACGGACGCAGGGTGCTGGGGCTGGCCTGATGTACAATCCGCTGGTTGGTTACGATGAAAATCTGCGGCGAGGTCCGGCTCCCGAATGGAATCGGGGTGGTTTTTTCCCCGAGATCCATTTTTTGGGCAAACCTCAATTTTCGTTATTCGGCCTCCCCCTCCATCTACCGCTCGGTGTCCCTGCAGGTCCGCTCTTGTCGGCTGCGTATGTCAGAGTTGCCCTCAAGGCTGGCTTCTGTATGCCTGTCTACAAAACAGTGCGCAGCCGTGCGTGGCCGAGCCATCCGTGGCCCAATGTTTTGCGCCTCAACTCTGCAGAACTCGACACGCAGATTCGCAATGCCGAGGGACACCATGCCCAGCGCCCACGTGTTGAGGTTGTTCCGCTGCAGCAGTCATATTTGGCGGAACCCGAGGCCTCTCGCCGATTGAGCATTACCAATGCGTTTGGTGTGCCCAGTCTTGCTCCCGATGAATGGAGTGCTGATTTCTCCGGACTCGAGGAACCTGCCTTTTCAGACGGACGTCTGACTGTTCTGAGTTTTCAAGGCTCGCGTGTACAAAATGGCAGTTGGTCTGATTTTCTCGAGGATACTGCGCAAACCTCACGTCTTGGCGCTGCCTGTGTCAGACGCAAAGGTGGACGTATTCTTGAAATGAATGTGAGCTGTCCGAATGAAGCGGGTGCTCCCATTTACACAGATATCCATGCACTCTCAGAGACCTTGCGTGCTGCAGCCGATGGCTTGTCTGATTATCCAGACGTTAAACTCATCATAAAGCTCGGTGTAGTTGCCGACGATCAAGTCCTCCCGACCGTTGAAGCCATTGCTCGATACGCGCATGGCATCAGTGCTATTAACACTGTCAGTGCTACTATTCTCACTCCCCAAGGCCAACGTGCTTTGGGCAGTGGAGCCGAACATGGTGGTGTATGTGGATTTGCAATTCGCGATCAGGCGCTAGAAATGGTGCGCAAGTTTCATCACGCGCGGCGTGCGCTTGGACTCACATCCCAGCAGTTCGCACTTGTGGGTGTTGGGGGCTGCACGACTGTTGTTGATTTTGAGAAATTTATCGATGCAGGTGCTGATGTTGTTCATGCAGCAACCGGCGCGATGTGGAATCTGCAGTTTGCATCTGAATGTGCACAATTCCTGAATGTAAAAATTTCAGGTGGAGATTTTTAATGACAGCTGAACAAACCTTTGCTCTTTCCTCGATCGTGGATTTGTTTTTCGCCCACGGAGTTATCAAGGTTGATACCAGTTCTCCTTTTACGCTTTCGAGTGGAGCCAAATCACCCATATATCTTGATCACCGCAGAGCATTTACCCCGCCACAGCTCCGAAAACAGCTGGTCAATGCCTGGGCAGATGTGCTCGAGAGCGAGCTTAAAAGTCTTGGGCACAAACCATCGGGAATTGTGTGTGTGG
>CAYWSV010000094.1:0-5069 GCA_964460155.1 uncultured Oligoflexia bacterium
GCGCAGAACAAGAGCTTGAGCGATGATCTCGAAACCCAGCTCACAGCCTCTTTTGAATCTATTTTTTCAACTGAATTCTCCCAATTGACGGGTCAGACTCTCAACGGTGCGCAGGTTTCTCAAAACCTGACGCGCGCGTTGGCGATTGGTTTTTCTAAAGATGTCATGGCTCGTATCGCTCGCTCTGTGAGTACACATTGCGTGGCTAGTCCCGATAAGTCAGCTGCGTACCTCAGCTGCCTTGTTTTTGAAGTGGTCGAAGACAACCTCTCGTCGGTTTCCGACGCTAGCCGTTGGATTCAAGGCTTTTCGAGAACCAAAGACGCTTCAGGCAAAATGCTGATGTCGAACGCCGAAGCTCAGGATTCCGCTCAAGCAGCTGCAAGCGCGCTGGTAAAGTTTTTCAGTAGCCCGCAACGTATCGAAGCAATGCTTCTTCGTTTGAACAAATCGATTGATACGTCGATTCGTGCTCTTGAAATTCTCTCTTCGCAGCAGGCGTCTCTCGACATGCCTTATCTTGCAGAGTCTTTCTTAAAAGATCGCCGTTACGTTTTGACCACGTCTCTTCAACAGGGTTCGGTTGGAACAAGTCGTGTTTTCAACTTGGACTCGATGATTGTTCGCCTTGAACTCAACAACAAACGCTTGGTGATTATTCGCACGGGCGATGGCCTTTATGATGGCTCTTCGCAAGAAGATTTGATTGTCGGTTCTTATCCAGTTGTGCGCACTGTTGAGCCTGAAGGTCAAAACGAGAAGTTTTATCAGGTGGATTTCAGCCGCCCAGAAAACAAAAGCTTTCTTGTGCAGCCTTTTGGTGGCGGAGATCCGTCACTGCAAATGTCAGCTGATGTTGTTGTGCCGCGCATTGCGCATGCAGCAAAACCTGTTTTGGGCCTAATGACCAACGGTCTTTATTTTACGAAGCAAGATCCAAGTCTCGTGATTGATCAGCTTGTTCTTCTCAATGCCAATGCTCCGATTTTGGGTGACGAAGACGATGTTGGTCCAATTGCTGAGCCTTCAAAAGATCCAATCCGTCCGACGGTTCATGTGGTCCAAGGTTTTTTTCCACTTCCTTCAGGACAAGACCCGTTCGAGTTAAATCAGGCGTTGCCTCTCGACGCGTCTCAACAGGAACTCCGCGCCAGAGGCGTGAATGATCGGACTGAAGGAAAAGATGTTCCTTTCTTTTCAACTAAAGGCATGTACGAAGCCAATGGTGGTCGTGCGCGCACGGCGATTCCCTACGTTCGTAAGTTCAACCGCGACAAAGATGTGACTTTTGTTTTGAGTCGCAATGTTCCGGCTCAGTTGGTGCCTGTGCTCAAGTCGGCAGTTCTTTCTTACAAAGAGCTTTTCGATGGGCTTGCGACACCCCAAATTCCTGCGCCCAAGGTCAAAGTGTTTACACAGGACGAGTTCGAAGAATTGAATCGAGCGCAAGGGCTTGCGATTGGTGGTAGCGTGATTGCTGCGGATCCTCGTGTAAATATGATCTTCTGGGACGATTCGCTGGCTCTGGGATCTGCCTGGGCAACTGCCGCAGAGAATCCCAAAACGGGCGAAATTATTTCGGGCGACGTCATGCTCTCAGGAACAATGTGGGCAATGGAAGGCTGTAAAGGTTACTTCCAAAGAACATGGCAAAAAGACAAAGAGCCTAAGTTGCCGAAGCGTCCTGCGGGAAGTGTTCCTTCTCCAGTCAGTCGCTTTTTGTGGGATGCAAAGTGCGATGCAGCGTTGAGCAACCTTGGCATTTTCAAATCGAGAACGGCCCCGCGCGAGGACTCGACCGATACGAAAGCTAAACTTGCTGAATTCGATCGCGCCAATCGTCAGGGTGACCTTGTAACGTTGGCTCGTTTTGCATCCGAGCTTCTCGGACGTCCTGTGGCAGCCAACGAAATGGTTTCTGAATTGTCTGAGTCGAATGGCGGCAAAACCAATGCAACCGCTGCGAGCTCTGAGCTTGCGCAAGCATACATTCGTCAAAATGGCTCAGAAACAGACCTCAAACAAAAAGTTCAAAGTCGCGTGCGCAAGCTCGAGAGCTTGCTGGGTACAAGCGGTGAAGCGTCGCAAGTGCGTTCAATGAAATTTGGAAGCAACAGCGTCAAAGCGCGTCTCGACTGTGTTCGCGAGCTCATGCCAAATGCTGAAATCAATTTGGCCGAAGTTGGTTCTCCTGCAATCGAATCGCCTTTCGTGACTTCTCCAGAAACAGGTGCACTTTCGCTTGTGCGTTCTGTCGTCGTTCACGAGCTCGGACACGTGTTCGGGTTGCGTCACAACTTTATCGCTTCAACAACCCCAACTGTGTTTGCAGACGATGCCAAATTACCCGTGAAAATTGATAATGGCACCGACTCGGTCATGGACTACAATGACTACGGTATCGAAATGACCGCCGGTGCGATGAGAGACTTTACGTCTGCCGAAGGCGCGAACGGACTGGGAACTTTCGGAGCTTACGACGTCATTGCCCTCGCAACGGCGTATGGATTTCCTACCGATTCTATTAAGTTCAAAACTCCTCCTGCGTTCTGTACAGATCGTAACGTGAGCACTTTTGGAAATTGCCAGCGTTTCGACTTCGGTAAGGACTACAATGAATATTTGATGTTGCGCATCAACTTGCTGTTGCAGCGCCTCAGATACGCAAATCCGCTCGACGCAATCCTCGATCCTCGTCTTCCGGGTGTCTATGCGCAGCTCATCAGCACGCTGAATCAAGAGCTTCTCAAGATGAGTGGCCTCTGGGGACTTGCTCAGTCAGCAGCGAACGAGACAAGTGATGTTGCAGCGCGCGATGCGCTTGTTCAGACGGCCGAATTCGCCTTCCGCGGCGTAGGCGGCAAACAGCAGTTTCTGCAAAAGTTCAGCGAGCAACATGGTTCCAAGTTGATGGGAGCGTTTGATGCGCTTCGCCTTGATTATTCGTTCTTTGCAAGCCCCGAATATGGCGCTCTGATTTCCTCGTTGATTCGTAAGGAAATGGATCTCAACATGATGGCGATTGCGCGCGTTCTTCAAACGCGAGCCAAGAGCCGTGGCGCGGACAATGCATATCTGGGTGTCATCTCTAATATTCCACATCGCGGTACCGTGATTCCCTACCTTGATGAGTTGGTTGGGCACTTTGGAAATCGCGTAATTGTTCCAGCAGGAACCCAATCTGCATTTGAGTTTTTCGATGATGGCCAGCGCAAATCCAGCGTAGACGCGACACTCGATGGAAAGCCGTTTTTGCTGACTCTCGAGAAACCTTTGTTCAACCATCAAAACCAGATTGTCGTTGTACCGAATGTTGTTCTGGACGGAGCAGAGCCCGGTTCAAAGAAAACCGTCACTGCTTTGCTCAAGGGTCGGAATTCCATCGAGGAGATGGTTCAGGCGATTGCTGCTCTTTCGGTTATTGCCGGAGACAACCCTCTGCATGCAGCTCAAGGACGTTTGGCAACGCAAGCTGAGGCTCTGCAGGACCTGTTGTCGGCTGCTGCGTGCCCGCCTGTGACAGATGATGTTTCAGCCGCCGTGGCGTGCGAAACACTCAAGGCCGAAGCACGCGCGCCTGCTGCAATTATTCTGAATGCAATTCTCTCAGTCGCTCAGGGCGCCTTGCCTACAATGAGCGTTGCTTCGGGCGAAAGCTTCTGAGCTGAGGGCTTCTGAGTGGCTGTGTCGGGATTCAGACCAATAAGGTCGAGCCCCACAGCCCCTACGCTCACCTGAGCCAGTTCAGGGTGTCCTGCGCGCAGAATAGGCTCGACGGTTTTGCTGAGGTTCATTGAGGGGACACTGACCTTAAACTGAAGGCGTGCCTGCCCCTCCCAAATGCAAACCACATCTTTTGGGCATCTCGAATCTTCAAGAATACTGACAAAAGTGACTTCTACAGTTTGGCCTCCGACCATGAATTGAGTCGTTTTGCCAAGCTGTAGAGTTTTTTGTGAGCCGTCTTTGAGAGGCGTATACACAGCAGGTTTTTGATTTGCAGGAAGGGTTTGAGATTGGCCTGCAGCATCCCCACTTTTTTGAGTGCCAATTGCGATCTGGCCCGAGCCGGTGTCTGCAATTGGGGCTGAGGTCGGACTGACCGAAGGTTCCGAAGAAAAGCTAAAAAGCCGGCTTTTGCAGCCGGTCTGTCCGAGAACGATTACGAGGCTGCCGAGGAGAATTTTGGTTTTCATCGTCCTGTCTCTCCCGATGCCAGATTGTGGTGGTTACGTTCTTCGTAAATCATCAACCATAGACGCGCATCAAACGTGTTATTCGCTGCCAAAGGCTGACGCAGTTCATCGATATCCCATCCTTCAGACCGGAGACTATCGACCAATTGTTCAAGGTATTTCTTTTCTAGGGCAAACTGCTCTTCGCGGACTTCGATGTTGAACGTCAGACAACGGCGCCCGATCTCACCTGAAGTTCCAATGAAGCGGACCACATAATGGCTTTTCTGATGTGAACTCTCTAAATAGCGCTCGCGCAGCGATTGCTCAATTTGGTCGAGTTCCAAGTTCTCTGCCCTGAGATTCACCCTTTTCTCCGTCAGTCTTATATGTCCGTATCTTAACATTCCTGCGAAGAGCCTCCAATCTGTGCAGGTCGCCCAAATCTTGTTTGGCCGTCACAATCTCAGCACCTTTTGGTAAATGAGTTCGTTCTTTTGACGCCTATTAGGCTTGACTTGGAGAATGACCCCAATTGCCGTTGTTATTATCTTTGTCTTTGCGTAAGAATTTCGGCTCTGTATGGACACGTCCTACAGCAAAGGGAGCCTTATGCTGACTCAAAAATCCGATACGCACACTGTCGAATCTAAATCGAGCAAGGTCATCTGTGCAGTCACAGGTCTTGCGTTGGTATTCTTGGCTGGATGCGGTTCAGCCGAACACGAACACGAACGCGAGAGCCGGTTGAACTCGGATTTTCAGAAGACCTACGGGATGCGTTATGATGTTCCGTTGTCTTGTGGTGGAGTGAGTGCCGAGCAGTCGCTCGAAATCGTTCTCGAATCAGCGCGGCGGTTGAGTGATTTTTGTGAGCATCAAAATGTAAAGGCT
>CAYWSV010000094.1:5079-12754 GCA_964460155.1 uncultured Oligoflexia bacterium
CCTGTGGGGCTCTGTCAGCAGGAATACAAACCGGGGGCGCTTGCAGCACCCACGCTCAAATTTTCGGTGAATAACGGCACCAGCATGAGCAGCATGTTTGGAGGTTATGGCGGTAGTTCTGGCGGTTCGAGTGGAAGCTCTGACTCGGTTTTCGGCAAGCGTATTTATGTGAGTCTTGAATTCAACATCCCGCTTGCAAAAAGTCCTGATGAACTTTCGTGTGTGAATCCCCTGAACTCGACGGTTCAAACAACGATATTGAATGAAATCGGCAAGGCTGCACTCGCTTCAAAAAATGAACCTTGTCTTCCCCCACAGTGAAATTGAATGGTTCACAAGGGTCAACTCAATTTGAGCTCATGGACTCTATGTGCACCAAGGAGATTTTAAGTGAGCGACATGCGAATGCACACCAGACGACTGTTGATTGTCATTGGATGTGTCTTTTCCATGGCGTTGAGCTTCGGTGATAATCACCTGTGGGACTCTTTTTTTAGCGCTGCGCACGCCAGCGAAAAAATAACAACGCAGAATTCATCAACGGGTTCAGCAAGCGATCTGGGTGATCTGCCGTCGGTGGGTTGGCCTTTAGGCGTTCCCATGACTTGCAAGGCCATGACCGATGATTTGGCTAAGAGTTTGCGTGCAGCGACAGAAAAGATTCGCGAATATTGTAACGAGCAAAACGAAAAAATGAGGAGTGCCGGATACAAGACTTGCGGTGTGAATGAATGTCTTGATTCCGCCATTACTCGCGACAACGGGTACGATCACGGGAAGTTTACGCTGCGACTCTTTAGGAGCATTTATACGGGTGAGCCCGTTGTCACTTTGACGTACTCCTATCCAGGAAACATCGCGCCCAATGGGACATTCCCTGTGTGTTTTGATCCTGTCACTCGGGCTGAATCAATTTTGAGTGACGAATTCGCGATGTGGGATTTTGGCCGATTTATTGAATTTTGCGCAGAGCGCTCATCTTCTGCGCCTCAGAAATGAATCGTTGAGCCTGAGGATCTTCTTTTAACGCGTTACACAATTTAATGAAGATACTGGAGTGGGTGAGTTGACCTGTTCCTCTGAAACAGTTGGTAGTGGAAGAATACTTGCGCCTCCCGATGTGGGTTCACCGTCCACGGTTGATAATGTTCCCACGGGAACAAAGCCCATCATCGAAAAAATTGAACCGCTGTCTGTCTTAGTTAAGTCCAATTCGCTGCCTGCATTATCATAATTAAGAAGTAAAAGTTGATTATTGAATTTTTTAGGGCTGATGTTTGACAGTGACTCCGAGAGAAAAAGAGTGCGGCTTGTAGCCTGCGGTTTGCTCTGCTTGGGGTCAGATGCGATCTGTTTATTAGTAAATATCGAAAAATAGCCGTCTGGGGCAAAACCATGAATCTCGGTTTTGTTTTCTAATTTTTTCTTAAACGAAACTGCTGCATCTCGGACGTAGACATTCCAAATCAGCCTAATCAGCTGTTCGCGATCACAAACAGTAAGAAGCTTATCAGTGGATAAGTTTATTTCGTCTAGGTTTTCAAAACTGCACATGTACACTGAGGAATGGAGATCTTTGAGTTCGGCAAGAGAGGAGATGTTTGCTTCGGCAATGGGCTTGAGAATCTGATATTCTTCCGGAAATTGAGTTTTAGAAATATTGAGGAGGCTTTCGCGATGCGGACAAAACTTGCGAGTTTCCCGCTCTCCCTGTGCATTAACAGGAAGGTCTGCTTCAGGAAGAGTGCAGTGTTTGTCGTTGATCCAATAGCCATAGTTTCTAATGTAGAGTTCGGAATGATCCAGAATAGAGAGTGTCTTTTCTCTTAATTTCAAGACTTTCTTTTCGCGTTCAGGAAGACGCGATATGTGTTGTTCGCGATACTCCCTCATACTGGTTAGAACCGCGTCTAATAACTTCGAATACTTTTCGTCGACCGAGATCTTTCCGCTCAGAACTCTCATTTCATTCTTTGAGAAACAAGCAATGGTTTTTGCATTGTTTCCAAGTGATTCTTTGAATTCTTTAGTTGCATCTTGACAAGGTTCAATGCTGTCGTTGCTCGTAGAAAATCGCCAGCGATTTCTGTCTTTCTCTGGGAGGAGTAAAAGCAAAGGTTGAAGAACTTTTGCAAAGCGATGCAGATTGTCAAATCTGTCGAACTTTACAGAAGCAGGAAAGTAGCCGCCTTTGTAGTGAACCTGAAGCGTATATGACGAGTTTATAAATTCGTCTGAGGCGGCATCATACAGACAATGAATTGCCGTCCAGACTTTAATCTGACTTTGATCAGGATCATCCTGAGTGACCATCATGCTACAACGACGTTCTTTTGCTTTTCCGGATGCGTCCTTTGTTTTTATATCTAGATATCCACCACCGAGGTCGCGCAGTGCGTTTGTGGAGTCTGAAAGTTGGAGAGAGTTGGGCTGATTTTGACCTGTCTTGGAGGTGTTCACGCAGCCCACAGAACTCGATTGCTTTGAACTGCATGAGAATAGCGTCAGGGCTGCCGCACTGATGGTAAAAGTCTTCAAATAAGTTTTGCCACGGCCAACGCTCATTACCACTTCTCCAACTACCGCATCGGAGGAATATCGAAGGAAATTCAATTCATTTCTGAAATTTACTGTTTTATCTTGATTTTATTAACTCGGCGAAACATGTGTCGTTCTCAGGTTGAGTGAAATTTTTCGAGAGATGTTTTCAAAACGATGACGATCTACTCCAAGTCAGACGTCATTTTAGATTGGAGTCCGGGAATAGCTTCCAATCCCATGATTGCTTGTTTTAATCCAAGTTTCAGGGCTAGCTTTTCTTCTGCGGTGAGGTTGGTGAATGTGAGTGTTGAACGCAGGTAAACAGATGTTTTTTGTCCGGCAATATCGGCTTCGGTGACCGCAAGAACCTGCAGACCTGATTGTGGTGGATCACATTCCTTAGAAGCCGTGAACTCCATTCCAGCTTCGCATGTGACTTTTGCGACTTCAGCGAGTTGGTCACGTATCACTGCAGGAGCATCGTCGCTAATCATGCGTTCTTCACATTGAGATACTTTGCCCGTGGCAGCCAAATTTTTCAGAACACTCGCGAACGGAGCTGTCACGCTATTTGGGTCATTCGGATTGCTTGGAATCCCAACACAGCGCGAGATTTGAGTCACGGGGCGGTTTGGAATCAAGAGGTGCTTTCCGGGTCCAGAGTTCGTTGTAGGCTCGGTTTTATTTTCGGTTTTCTTGTCCGAACCTGCGCTGGGCCCAGATGGTTCTGTGGTCGTTCCCGATGCGTTTTGATTTGAATTTGGCGAGTTTTCGATGGCTGATTGGTCGCCGGATCCAGCTGAACCTTGGCCTTTGGCTGAGGTGCGAACATCCGTAAAATCTTCGCTTACAATGCTTTTTGCGTTTTTGTTTAGGTTGCATGCGCTAACAAACAGGCAAGCTGTAACAGCAGCAAGGTATTTCATGAGCTTCCCCAACAACTCGACGGTTTCTGTTCTTATCGGGGATTTTTGCAAGAATATGAGAAAATTGTGCTTTAGTTCCCGCGACGATAAAGAAAAGTGAAATATGAGGCAGGGCAATTAGGCTTTTCTTTTATCCAATAAAAAACGGGCACCCTCATGCACAGGGTGCCCACAGTTTTTGTGTCACTCAGCAGCCGAAAGGGTGTGAGTTTTAGAATGTGACTTCGCGCAGGAGGTCGGGGTTATCGAGAACGCGTCCCGAGCCCATCACAACGGCGGTCAGAGGATTCTCAGCGACGAGAATGGGCAGGCCCGTTTCTTCGCGGAGAAGAATATCAAGGTTGCGGATCAGTGCACCACCGCCCACAAGGACGATTCCCTTGTCTACGATGTCGGCTGCAAGTTCGGGAGGAGTCTTTTCAAGAGCAAGGCGCACAGCTTCAACAATGGCATTGATAGGCTCTTGCATAGCTTCGCGAATTTCTTCGCTCGTAACTTCGATTGTTTTTGGAATACCGGCAACAAGGTCGCGACCCTTCACCTGCATCGTACGAATTTCTTCTTCGGGATAAGCCGAGCCGATTGCAATCTTGATTTGCTCGGCAGTTCTTTCACCGATGAGAACATTGAAGCGGCGCTTCAAGTAATTAACAATCGCTTCGTCCATTTTGTCGCCGCCGACACGAACAGACTTCGAGTACACAATACCAAGAAGCGAGATGACCGCGACTTCAGTTGTACCGCCGCCGATATCGACGATCATGTTGCCGCTGGCTTCGTGAATAGGAAGATCTGCGCCAATCGCCGCTGCCATTGGTTCCTCGATGAGAAACACAGAAGCGCAACCAGCACTTTCAGCAGATTCACGCACAGCGCGTTTTTCAACTTCAGTAATTCCATAAGGAATACAGATAACGGCGCGCGGACGCACAAGTGAACGGTGATTGTGAGCGACACCAATGAAGTAGCTGAGCATCTTCTCGGTGAGCTCGAAGTCGGCAATAACGCCGTCCTTCATTGGACGAACTGCTTCAATTGTTCCAGGGGTACGTCCGAGCATTTCTTTAGCTGCGCGTCCCACAGCCTTGACCGACCTTTGGCCGCGGCTGTCGCGCTGAACGGCCACAACGGAAGGCTCATTTGCAACAATTCCCTTGCCTTTGACGTAAACAAGCGTGTTGGCCGTTCCCAAGTCAATAGCAAGATCGTGAGACAACAAACGCAAAAACCAATCGAACATCCACCCCTCCGAAGGCAATGGTGTGTTTTTTTTGAAAAATGTACAAAGCCCGTCTGTTGTAGCACAAAACCCTGGGGAAAGTACAAGGACTCGGCTTCAATAAAGTGTGTACTTGAATCCTACGAACTGGATGCGTTTCCGGATCACCAAAGGGTCATTCTGGATTCTCTGAGGGACTGGTTGGAAGGGGAACATCGTTTTGAACACACCAACGACGAGTTCATCGACGGCTGCAAAATCTCGGAATGGTTCTCGTTTTGCTGAAATGTTTACAATTTTTCTAAGTGAGCCGTCGCGGTTAATAACCACGTCATATTCGATAAATTCTCCGGCTTTCCCCTCGAATCGTGAATGAGGGGGCAGGGTGCGCATGCCGCCCCACGTCTCGGTGAAGCGTCGACTCAGATTGTCGAAATATCCAGCAAATGTGTATTCCGTTCGAGTGATGGGCTCCTTGGAGTCTTTTTCCGTCATCACGTCTGGGATTTCGAGGTCACCCGCAATGGGGCCTGCGCCAATAATTTCCCCAAGCTTTCGTTGATGGGCGATGAAATCGTCTTTGCCCGAGGGAAGAAGTGGACTGACCGTGTCTTCCATAAGTGCCCCTTTGCGCTGTGATTGAGCGGAAGGGGGTGGAGGTGCGGGATTCGGCGACAAATCGGGTGCAGGTGCAGGTGCAACCGTTTGAGTTGTTGCTTCCGTGTTTTTTTCGCTTGAAGTGAGAACCTTTTGTTGTGGTGGCGGCGTCTTTTTAGGTTTTTTAACCTCGGTCTTTGCGGGCTCTACTGGTTTTTCCGCTTCTGTTGTCGGGATACGCGGCGGGGCCTGCGTGATGCGAACCTGCACAGTGTTTGGCTTCGGCGTGGATTCACGCGATGCTGGGAGCCAGCTGCGGGGTATAAAAAAAGGAATCGAATGAACTGCGGCCACACCAAAGGCAATTGTCAGCGTGCGAATGAAGCGCATGTCCGGACTGAACGTCGAAGTCCAGATCTCGATAACTTGTTTTGAGAGCTTTGCCTGCTTTGACAATGCGACGCCTTTGCCTTTGAATCCGACCTCAAACATAGGACAGAAAGGTAGACTTGACCATGCACTTTGCGGACACTTCGCATCAAGTCTTTGATACCGTAATTTTTGGGAGTGGTCTTGCAGGTTTGTCGTGCGCGCGGCGACTTGCTGTTGGCGGGCAAAAAGTTGCCGTTCTAGAGAAAGCGAAAGAGCTTGGCGGTCACTTGTTACCTTTTGAACGCTCGGGCGCCACGTTCGAAGTCGGGCTGCACTACATCGCAGACATGCAGGCGGGCAGCCACTTCGAGGATTCATTAAGCCGGATGGGAGTCTCGCTTGAGAAGGTGGCTCTCGATGCTGAATTTGAAACTCTGATATTCGATGGCCCGCACTTCGCAGATAAAAACCAAGTTGCGGAATATTCATATTGCACACCGCCAGCAGAATTTGCTGCGCGGCTGATCAATCAATTTCCCGAGCAAAAAGAGGCCATAGAAAAATATTTCGCCTATTTGGAAATAGTTTGGAGTGTCGCGCGCCAACTTAATTTTCCTGTTTCAGTGCACGACGTTTTGCGTATTGCGCTCAAACATGAACACAAGTTGTCATTGGTTTTTCTGGCAACCAAGACACTCGCTCAGGTTTTTGATGCTTGTGGATTGCAAGGAAAACTGCGCGAGATTCTGGCTGTTCATCATGTGTTGATTGGTGTTCCGCCCTCGCGCGTCAGTGCATTTCTGCACATGACGGTGCAAAGATATTATTTCGAGGGTGCAGGATTTGTGCGTGGTGGTGGTCGCGCCATGATAAACAAGCTGATGCATCCCGATGTAACTTACCGCAGTGGCACAGACGCGACGTTCGAGAAGGTCTACGATGCCGAACTTGTACGCAGTGGAGTCCGTTTTCGCGTTAATTTTTCAGAGAATGAATATATTTTTGCGCGCAATGTTGTTTGGACTCCTGACCCCAGAGCCATGTCGAAGGCTTCGCGTGGAATTCGCACATCACCTCTGCTTGATATGAAGCTTGCTCGTGCTGAAGCTCCATATGCATTGGTTGTGGGTTATTTTGCAACGCGAAAGCCCCTCACAGATTACGGGCTTTTAAATCGAAATTATTGGCTTATGGGCTCTTTGGACTCAGAGCAGTGTTACCTTGAAGAGTCGCCTCTTAAGCTCGCCGAGACGTCCGCTCTCTATCTCTCAATGGGTTCGTTGCGTGACCCTGAAGCTGTGGAACAAGGTAACACACTTGGAGCTCATGGTGTTTTTCAGGCGATGTTTTTGTGTCCGCCTATTGCTGAAATTTGGGGTGGAGAAAATCCGGACCGCTATAGACAACCCGAGAGCAAAGGGGGGTACGGCCGGCACTATCGAGTTTTGAAGGAGGACGTTCTCAAAAAATTGACGCAAAGAATTGTCCGACTCTGGCCGCAACTCGAGGGCGAACTCGTATGGACAGAGCTTGGAACACCTCTAACGCATCGTCGCTATTTGAACTCGTTGACCCTCAATGGATATGGCTTTGCGCCTACCGTTTCGGACCTCTTGTGGAAACGCCCATCAGCTTGGACAGGGGAGGACGGTCTGTTTCTTTGTGGGGCACATATTCGCCCCTCTCACGGAATTGTGACGGCTTTGCTCAACGGTGTTGGCCTTGCGGATTTGATAACCTCCTGCGAACATTGATCGCAGGAGGGGCAGCGTGTGGCCGGAGCGGCAGTAGGTCAAGACAAAGCAGCAAGCAAAGATAAGGCGATTGCCTTTTCGCGCCCTGAGCAGGTGCTTGAGATTTTGCGTGAAGTGAATCGGCGCAAGACTCAGGTTCTCATCAAGTATTCCAGCGACGGAAAACTTGTGCGCGGCGTTGTTGAAGATCTTCTCGCAAGTGAGGGGTCGCTTGTTGTATCGGGTATTTCTCCTGCCGGAGATGCTCTGCTCGCTGGACAAAAGCT
>CAYWSV010000095.1:0-4153 GCA_964460155.1 uncultured Oligoflexia bacterium
CGTGACGTGATTTGCGCGCCCAATAATCGGGAAGTTCGACGTAAAGGCGCATAAGGCAACCTGTCTCATAAGAAAGAGACGAGTAAAACATAGCGCCATCTGGAGCAACGCTGATGGTTTCACCTTGTAGCATTTTGCTCAGTGTGTTCGTAATGTTGAACTTGCAGTAGCGCAGGGGAATTTTTTTCGAAACAAGACGAAGTCTCAGCGAAGATAAAAGTTCGAGGGTCGAGACTTTTTGCAAGCTTCCGGATTCGTCTGCATCACCATGCAGTTTTAGGGTAGCAGCATTGAAGGGCTTTACGATGTAACTGCTCACACCCGATTTTACCGCTTCGACGATATTTTCTTTGTCGGCCTCAGCCGTGACCATGAGGAAGGGAAGACCTCTGAGTTGCGGGTCAGCGCGCACAGATTTCAGCAATTCGATGCCTGTGACGTTGGGCATATTCCAATCGGAAATAACAAACTGGAAATCGCCTTTCTGACGCAGGATTCGCAATGCGGCCTCGCCATCTTCGGCTTCCTGTACGTTGTCGTAGCCCAACTGACGAAGCACCTGACGCACGATTTTCCGCATCGTTGGAAAGTCGTCAACAATCAGAATTTTTAGCTCGGGCGGTGGCATTGACATGATGTCGTCTCCGTTATTCCTGCAATAAGTTTTTCAATTTTGTTCTCATTTTCTGCACAGCTTGTGTGTGCAGCTGCGAAACTCGAGATTCCGTGACATCGAGAATTCGACCGATTTCTTTCAGGTTGAGATCTTCATAATAGTAAAGGCTCAGAACCAGCTTTTGCTTCTCTGGAAGCTCTTCCACGGTTTTCAGGATGATATCGCGGACGCCCTTTGCCTTAAGCATCGTAAAGGGGTTCTTAGAGTTCGGGTTTTCGAGACACTCAAGGAGTGACTTTTTGTCTCCTGAATGAACGCCTCCCAATTCCTCAAGTGACAGCATTGAGACTCGGGTACGGCCCGACTTCTCATGGAATTCTTCCAGTGAGATCTCAAGGAACTCAGCCGTTTCTTTGTCCGTTGGGGGACGACCTAAACGCTGCTCGAGTTCATAACGGGCGCGTTCTTCGCGTTTATTTGTTTCACGGACGGAGCGTGGCACCCAGTCCTGATTGCGAAGTTCATCAAGAATCGCTCCGCGAATTCTGAATTCAGCATAGGTTTTAAACTTGTTGTCTCGGCCGGGATCGTATTTGTCGATGGCGTCCATCAGACCAATAACACCCGCAGAGAAGAGGTCGTCCAAATCGATGTTGGAGGGCAGACGGGCTGCGATCTTTTGCGCGATGTATTTGATGAGTGGCGCATAGTCCATGATGACCTGATTGCGCATCGGGTCGTTTGCTGCAGCCTGAGCGCGAGATTGTGTGCTCGCCTGCTTCTTTGCCGCAGTCTTTCGTGCGGCGCGCTCGCCACTTTCACTGTTGTAAATTGATTTCTTCTCAGAGGTCTGCGATTTCTCGCTGCTCTTATCCTGAAGAGGCTGCTTTTTTGCTAGGTTTCCCGTACTCATACCTTCCCCCAACAGGATTTTAGCTCATCAATTCTGCGTTGTGCCCTGTGACCAGCCTCTTCCAAAAGAATTGCATTGTTCCTTTGGGCTGCGGCGTGTCGCTATTAAAGAGAATCTCGCGCGCTAATGCGCGGACTCCTCTTGAAGCAGGCGAAAATGGATAACGTTGCACATAGGGCGCGCGTTCGCGCACGGAATTTCGTACCGAGTCACAAAATGGAATGTGACCCACGTAGTCGACTTTAACTTGTAAATATTCGGCTGCGACGCTGCTCAATCGGTCGTAAACACGCAGTGCTTCCTCATCGCTCTTAGCCATGTTCACGATGAGTTTAAAAACTGTTTCGTTGTTTGTCTGCGCGAGAACTTTCATTGTTGCGTACGCATCGGCGAGACTCGTCGGCTCGGGCGTGGCGACCAAGAGGACCTCAGAAGCGCTGGCGGCCCAATACTGAACGTTTTTGGAAACTCCAGCAGGCGTGTCGATGAGCACGACATCAAAGTCGTCTTGAATGCTTTCGATTTGGTCGAGAAGAACCAATTTTTGCATTTTACCCAACTCACTCACCCGTGGCATTCCGCTTGAGGCCGGAATAAGGCGTAAGCCTTCCGGTCCCATGACGATAACGTCCCTGAGTTCGCGATCTCCGCTGAGAACGTCATCCAGCGTGGAGTCTGCCCTCACGTTGAGAACAACATCCAGATTTGCGAGCCCTAAGTCACCGTCTATGAGCAATGTTCGCATTCCCTCACGAACGAAACACAGCCCAAGGTTTGCAGTGGTCAAAGTTTTGCCAACGCCTCCCTTACCTCCAGTGACTGTGATGACCCGGGGGGCTTTTTTTTCAACTTGAGCGTGGGCACTTCCGAAACTTCGATTTCCAAGAGATGCAGCACCGTTGTGAACGGGCAATCTGGCTTCTTCCATCAGACGGCGCAAAGTGGTGGCTTGATCGAACACGCTTTTGCTCTCCCAGGTTGATTTCAAAGTTTAAAAATTCGTTCGACAACGCGCTCTTTGGTTGCAGGCTCGAGGTCCTCAGGCACTTTTTGCCCAGTGGTAAAAAATGACAGAGGAATTTTGCTTGTGATGTTGGTGTTCAAAATTTCACCAAAGCTCCAGGATTCATCAAGCTTAGTGAAAATAAGACTCTGTGGACCCACCATCCGAAAAGCCTTCAGATTTTCATCGAGATCGCGTTGTTTCATGCTCGCTGAAAGCACCATGTGAAAGTGCACGGGGAAGGGCATAGTGCCGAGTTGCCTGAGCTGATCCATTTGTGTTTGGTGCTTACTGCTGCGGCCTGCAGTGTCGATGAAGATGAGATCATAGTCGTAAAATTTCGTGACGAATTCGGATAAGTCTTGCAGGTCACTGACCTCGGTGAAGGGGCAGTCGAGAATTTTAGAATAAGCGCGCAACTGGTCGGCAGCAGCAATGCGGAACGAGTCCATGCTGACAAGCGCCACGCGTTTTTTGTCGTTGAGCTGCATTCGCGCAGCAAGTTTGGCGATTGTTGTAGTCTTTCCGACGCCGGTTGAGCCAACGAGTGCAATGACCTTTTGGTTCGCTAGATTCGATTGGGTTGCGATGCTCATCTGACGGAACAAAAACCGAATACTTTGATTGAGGTAATGCTCTCTCAGTTTTTCACCTATAAGAGGAGTGCCATCGTTTTGGGATGGTTTTGGGCCAGATGTCACCACATGGGCCAATTCCGAAATAATGGCTTCCAATACGCCTGCTGCGCGCATTCTGATGCAGATATCATTGAGGCTTTCATCGCGGGTCGCGGGATTGTCGTTTTCACCGTAGTAGCGTTGCCGCATAAGATCATGCAGGAGTACTCGAATTTCTTGCATTTGATCTGAAACATTGACGTGCGGTATTTGCTCGATTTCACGTCGAACACGCGTCAGTTCCTCACGAAGTGAACGAACTTCCTCAGAAGACTGCTCGTCGAATTTCTTGTTCACGGAATTCAAGTGGCTCAGTCCAGAGTCCATACTCTTTGCAGGCGAATTCTGATTGAGATTTAAAAGCTCACCTGAATTCAAGTGCATTGTTCTCTTCTGCACAGTTGCTGGAGTCGAAGGTTGACTCTCAAGTGCGGTCGCGAGTGTTTTTGCTAGCGAACGCGTCGCAGGATTGAGTTGTGGCAGCGTTCCGCTTGATTTGATGACGCTGACGTCTGCTTTGTTTTCAGCTTTCGGAAAATTGACCCGCTGAGCTCGTGCTGCCTCTTCCGGAGAGAGCACAGTGCTTCGAGGACGAACGGTCGCCTGACGTACTTGAGTGTTGTTGGTTGCCGCAGGCGCAGCTGTCACCTCAATCACGCGGATAGGCTTTCCGGTCGACTCTGCAATTGCGGTTTTCTCTCGTGTCGAGAGAATCACGGCATCGCGACCCAGCTCCTTTTTAACGAGCTTGATAGCATCCTGCATGTTGAAGGCTTCGAACTTATGGACGTCCATTGTCACACCTCTGAACTTGAGGAGTCATCCGTTGCTCCTCATGAAATCATTTGAATATTGCGTACACGAACTCCGCTCGAAACCTCGTCATAAGACACCACTGCAACCTGCGGCAGATAACGCGACATCAATCGTTGGAATGGTTGTCT
>CAYWSV010000095.1:4163-12748 GCA_964460155.1 uncultured Oligoflexia bacterium
GCCGAAATAAGCAGAACTGGTTGAGTTCCTTCGCTGTCGAATGCGGAAATTCCATTCATAAGCTTTTGCAGAATTTCTTGTGCCTGACGTGCATCGAGATTGAGGTAAGAGCTTCCGCTGTCGGTTGTTACCAAACCGCCACCGAGAATGTCCTCAATCATTCTGTCAAAGGTCACAACCACCAGTTCATCCTTTTCGTTGAGGAATTTCTGGGTAATGCCGCGTCCCAAGGCCTTTCTGCATTGCTCAGAAAGCACATCAGGGTTCTTTACAATCTTACAGTGGTCAGCCAGGCACTCGAAGAGTGAAAGAATGTCTCGGACCGACACATCTTCCCGAAGCAGATTTTGCATGACCTTCACCACGTCACCGATGGTGAGGCGTTCCGAATGAATAACTTCTTCAACAACTTTTGGATTTGTTTCCTTCAGTTTGTCCACAAGGTATTGGACATCTTGCCGAGTCAGAAGTTCGGCGGCATGTTCACGCAACGCTTTTGTTAGGTGAGTTGCGATGACGGTTGCGCAGTTCACGACCGTGTATCCACGGAAGGCAGCGTCGCGTTTGTGTACCCACAGTGCAGGCAGTCCATATGCAGGATCCGAAGTAGGTTCGCCGTTGATAGGCATTTCAACATTCCCTGGATCCATGGCGAGATAATAGTCAACCATCAATTGACCGGTCGCAATTTTGCTACCTTTCAATGAAATTGTGTATTGACCGGGTGCATTGTTGAGCAGGTTGTCACGCAGCTGTATTTGCGGAACAACGATACCGAGATCCTGAGCAAATTGTTTACGTATGCTTTGAATGCGGTCGACAACTTCGCCGTCTTGCTGTGGATCAATGAGGTGGACGAGCGCGTGTCCAACCTCAATGGTCAAAATGTCGAGCTTCATCAGGCTTTCGATACTATCGGAATCTTTCTTATCGCGTGCAGCTGTATCGTTTTCTTTGGTCTCTGCTTCTTTTTCTTTATCTGCAAGGATCATTTTCTCAGCGAGACGACCCAGCAAAACGAGGATTCCACCCAAAGTGAAAAAGGCGATCTTTGGAAATCCTGGAATAAGGGCAAGAAGAACGAGCAATCCAGCTGCGACGTAAAGTGCCTTGGGATGAACGCGGAATTGCTTGGCAACCTGACCACTCAGGTCGCCCTCAGAGGTTGAGCGAGTCACAATAAGACCCGCAGCGGTTGAAATCATCAGGGCGGGGATAGCAGCAATTAGACCGTCACCAACGGCAAGGAGTGTGAAGGTCTTTGCAGCTTCGCCAGCACTCATGTTGAATTGAAGGATACCGATCACGAGACCGACGATCATGTTCACGAGTGTAATGATGATTCCGGCGATGGCATCGCCGCGAACAAACTTCGACGCACCGTCCATGGCACCGTAGAAGTCGGCTTCTTTTTCGACTGCAGTTCTTCTTCGGCGGGCCTCTTCGGCATTAATGTGACCGGCGTTAAGTTCGGCGTCGATTGCCATTTGCTTTCCGGGCATAGCGTCCAGAGTAAAGCGAGCGGCAACTTCTGCGATACGGCCCGAACCTTTGGTGATGACCACAAAGTTGATGACCGTGAGAATCACGAAAATGACCAGACCCACGCCGATATTATCGGCAATCACAATATTTCCGAACGCCTTTATGAGACCACTCATTTTTCCGGTCGTGTCGCCGCCGTGTGTGAGAATAATTCGGGTGGTTGACACGTTGAGTGCAAGTCGGAAAAGGGTCGAGATCAGCAGGATTGTCGGAAAAACACCGAATTCAAGGGGTTTGGTGATGTAAATTGCAACAAGCATGATGACTAGCGAGGACGACAACGACACCGCCAGAAGAAAGTCGAGTAGCAGCGCAGGCAGCGGGAAAATCATCATGGGGATAATACCCACGACCGCGATTGCCATGAGCACATCTGGACTGCGCATCCATTTAAGAGCTCCTAATGAGCCCTGTGGTTCCGCTACAGCTCCCTGAAGGGCGTTTTGTGCTGCCATTATGAAAACCTCTTCCGTTAATCCGTCGACTGAATCTCAACGGGCCTTAGCCCATTGCACCCTGAAGACTGAATCTCTCGAAATAATCGCGACCGCGTGCTTGATAGATGACCTTCATGACTTCAATGACTGATGCGTAGAGACTTGGAGGAACCTCCTGACCGACTTTCACGGTCTTATAGAGAGTTCGTGCCAGTGCTTTGTTTTCGACCAGCATGATGTCGTTCTTCTTGGCGATTTCCCTGATCTTTAGAGCAAGAAAATCCTGGCCTTTGGCCACTACAATCGGCGCGGACATGCCGCGCACATAGCGGACTGCAACTGAGAAGTGAGTTGGGTTTGTGATGACAAACGTTGCCGTAGGAACTGCTGCAACGTTTTTACGCATAATCAGCTCGCGAGCCATGCGACGACGTTGGCTTCGAACTAAAGGGTCACCTTCTTGTGCTTTACTTTCTTCTTTAATTTCTTGTTTGCTCATCATCATCTGACGTTCAAGCCTGAAAAGGCTGTATCCATAATCAGCTGCCGAGAGCACTGCAGCAGTGATTGTGACCCAGATGAGAAGTTTGACGACCGAAGAAAAAAGGTAATTTGCGTATACTGTTGTCCCTTGAAAATAGGCAAGGCTGCTGTGTTCGAGCTCTCGTTTCATAAAAACATAGAGAACGATACAGAGAGTTGTTCCTTTGATGAGGACCTTTGCAAACTCTTCCAGACCACCTGCCGAAAGCATGCGCTGAAATCCGGAGACAAAATTGAGTTTGTCGAAAGTCGGTGTGATTTTTTTCCATGACCAATTAAATTGTGTGAACGCAAGACCAATGGCAGAGGGTGTAACCGCCAAAATGATGAGCGAGCCCGCCATTAGAGGAATCATGGGAGCAGCAATTTTTGTTACGACATCTGTGATGGAAATATCTGTTTTTCCATAAAGAGATATTGCTGTAAAAGCGCGTTCAAATGAAGTTTTGAATGCTAGAACGATGTTCTGTCC
The DNA here is from genome assembly GCA_964460155.1 of uncultured Oligoflexia bacterium. Lineage (GTDB taxonomy): Bacteria > Bdellovibrionota_B > Oligoflexia > Silvanigrellales > Silvanigrellaceae > RFOM01. The sequence continues at coordinate 7,161 of CAYWSV010000095.1, forward strand.
AAGCATAGACAGACCGATCGTAATAATGATGAGCGTAACGGCTGCAAGAATTTCGCGCGGATTCGCGATTTGGCCTTCCTCGCGGTATTGTCTGCGCCGCTCGTCGGTTGCTTCTTCGGTTTTGTCTTGCTGACTCTCTTCTCTTTCTTCCATGTTTGACCTCAGCGCCTCGCTTCAAAAGCTTTTTGAACTCGAGAGAATGCGGCGACTTCCTGTATCCCACCGTGTTCTCCAATGAGTCTGACAAAAGCTGCAGCTGAAAAGAAAAGAACAACCATGCTCAGCAAAAAACTAACGGGAAAGCTGATGACAAACGCATTAAGCTGGGGAAGTGCGCGGTTCAGCAGTCCTAATGCGATTGTGACCAATGTTTGTATGAGCAGCAGAGGTCCAGCGATTCTCAATCCGACCTCGAAACTTGCACCCACAGTTTGCATAACAACGTTCAAAAGAAGTTGCGGATCTGCAGCGGATGCAAAGGGAATAGTGACGAATGAATTGACGATTCCCTGAATGAAGACGTGATGAATATTGAAGATCAAAATCAGTATAGTGATGAGCCACACCTTGAGTGATGTAAAGGATGATTCCTGAATACCAGTTTGTGGAGAGAAGAGTGTTGCGGTCTGGAATCCCATGTTGATTCCAACAAGGTTTGAAGCGATGGATGCTGCGAAAGTCAGTACCTTTGCAGCAAAGCCGATAGAAAATCCAAAAAACACCTCGCGCATTGTCGCGAGAGCAAGAGTGATTGGACTCCACTGGATAAAGCCCTGAGTTGAGGTTAGGTGCTTTTCAACCACAGGCCAAATACAAATGCTCAGCATGAGTGCCAAGAGAATTCGGATTCGAGAGGGGATATTGGCGTCGCCAAATATCGGCAAGAAAAATAAAACGCTCACAATTCGCAGGAAGAGCATCACTGCGAATGGCCAGACTCGGGGATCAAGCTGGAAGAGCGTTTCGAAGTTCATTTTTGTTTAACGATCTCCGGAATTTTTTTGAAAATATCTTGTGTGTAATTTGTCATTCGACGAATCATCCACGGACTCATGATTGCGAATACAGCGATCATTGCGGCAATCTTGGGCAAGAACGAAAGTGTTGCTTCGTTAATCTGTGTTGCTGCCTGAAAGATGCTGATAATGAGACCCACAACAAGAGCCGTGATCAGCAGAGGCAAGCTGATTTCTGCAGTTGCATAGATGAGACTCATCAGAATGTCTGTCACCTGTTGGCTGTTCATGAGAAACTCCTAATCAATGAGCCGGCGAGCAGGTTCCACCCGTCGACGACCACGAATAAGATGACCTTCAAGGGGAGACTTACAACCGTGGGTGGAAGCATCATCATACCCATGGCCATCAGGACACTACTGACAATCATGTCGATGATGATGAAGGGTAAGTAGACCAGAAATCCAATCTGAAATGCACTTTTCAGTTCACTGATCACAAAAGATGGAATGAGGACTCGCATGGGAATGTCCTCTGGCTTTTGTGGTTGAGGACCCTGAGATAGACTCAGAAAAAGTTTGATGTCCTCTTTGTGAACTTGAGACAACATAAAATCGCGCAATGGAAGCTGTGCTTTATTGAAGGCATCCTCTGCGCTCATCGTTTTGGCCATGTAGGGCACGATGGCGGTATCGTAGATCTTGGTCGTTGTTGGAGCCATGACAAAGTACGTCAGGAACAACGAAAGTCCGATGAGGACTTGATTCGGTGGCATTGTTGGCGAACCCAAAGCTTGTCGAACAAAGCTGAGTACGATGAGAATTCTTGTAAATGCGCTCATCAATAAAAGGATAGCAGGCGCAAGAGACAGAATTGTAAGAATTGCAACAACTCGAAGAGCTGGAACGAGATCGTCTGAGTTCTCTGAATCAGCAATGCTCAATGAGAAGAGAGGGATACTGCCACCCTTCAACGATGTCTTCGAGGGATTCATACCCTGAGTTGGCACAGGAGCAATTTGCGGCACATTCATCACACCAGATTTATTCTGCTGGGATTGAGCGAATGCGACCGTTGGTCCTGAAATGAGGTGGAAACAGAAAACAGCGGACACAAAGAGCATGATGAGCCTGAGCCAGTTCATTTTTAGTGTCTGTTGTCTCATCATCAGTCTGTTTCCTTTAAAGGATTGAAAATTCTCGGTTGCGCAAATCAACACGGATTCAGGAGAGCGGACGAAGTTCCTTGAGTCGCTCTCTAATCATGTTTGTGACGTTGCCAGCCTCGTCTTGTGATGACTGAGATTGTGTCTGGTTTTGCGGAATTGAACGCTTACTTTCCTGTTCAAATGCGTTGGCCAGATACTTGGGAAAGGCAGCGCGTGTTTGTTTCATTGTCGACTCAGCCTTGCCTCGAGTCTGCTCAGATGGCTCAGTTATTTTTCTTTCAGCCGCAGTCATTTCCTGAGTCTGAATGTTGGATGTAGAAACTTGTGCTTCCGACTGACCGCTTGATCGATTTCGCAGATTCTTTTCACGCAGATTTTTCAAGGCACCCATAAGCATTTCCGAGCGTGCGATAGCCGTTTCGTGTCCGGCGTCTTCTTCGCGGTTTGCTCCTGAGGCAACAAGCTTAACGGGTTCGTCCTGCATTACTTTTTGCTGAACCTTTCTTCGGCGAGGTTCTTCGTTGCCGCCGTCTCCAAGCATCGTCATTTGGGCAGAACCTTGTGCAGCAAGCTCTGTCAGCATGGTGATTCCGTGTTCGGTTGACGCCAAGGCAACTTCTTTGTCACGAATACGCACCAGAATAATTTGTCGTTTAGGCGACAAAGACATTGATGTGATGAGTTGAAGCTGCTTTTCGGAGCGTCCTGCGGTAAAGCCACGCCCTTGTTTGATTCTGACAGCCATGACTCCTGCAGCTGCAATTCCGAGAATCAAAAAACCTCCAGCCATGATGCCCGACCACGGAAACGAATCAGAGCGGCCAAGGGGCATCAGTTGCGTTTGCAATGCCGCACCATTGGGAACGACAGCAGGTTGTCCTGCAGCTGCCTCTGGGGCTGCGGAGGTGGTTTTGGTTTCTTCGGCGGGCTTCTGGTGAGGTGCTGCTGGAGTAGCGGGGTTGGCCGATTGAGCGCTGCTTGGGGGCTGTGCGTTCAGTGCTGCCTTTGTCTCGTCCAAGGCCATTTGGGCGGCAGATTCTTGCTTTGGTGAAGTTGGGGCTGTATTGCCGAGGGCTTTCGCATCGGCGGATTTTACGTCGGGTCGTTGTGCAGTGACCTCGAAAACAGCTCCAGCCTGAGATCCGTCTGCAGATGGAATGGGTGGCACAGTGTTTGAATTGCTGGAGGCTGACTTCATTCCTTGTGCATTCATTCCTGCAGAGTTTGGGTTCTGTGCAGTGTTTGCAACATCTTTGTTAGCAGTGATGTCTGCGGCTGCTGCTCGGGCAATGAACGATGGAAAGAGTCCTGCCAAGATGAGGCAAGTGGTCAGGCTGTTTTTTATCTGCATAATGTGAGTTCCGTAGTTCATTGTTCATCCCCAAGAGTAAAGTCGTCTTTAAACTGCTTCTGGCGGCGGAACGTCTTCGATGCCAAGACCGCTCATAACGTCGGTCAATCGGACACCAAATTTTTCATTCACAACAACCACCTCACCCATGGCTACAAGTTTGTCGTTCACGTAAATTTCCATGGGCTCGCCTGCCATCTTGTCGAGTTCGATAACTGAGCCTTGGCCCAACTGAAGAAGGTCGTTGACGAGAAGCTTTGTTCGGCCGAGTTCAACAGTGACTTTTAATGGAACATCAAGCACCATTTTCATGCGCGTGAGGTCGATTCGGCTCATCGGACTCTCATCACCAAATTTGCTCATCGAAGACTGTTCTTGCGTCTGACCTGTGGTCATCGCATTGCTGTCGAGTCCAAAATCCTCGGGGCTGAATCCCTGATTGTTGTCCATCACATGTCTCCTATTGTTTCAGTAATTTTGACTGCTCTGTTGCCTCTAACGATACCGGGCACGCCCTTAAATTTATGAACGCCCTCAATGGTAATATTCAGAGGCTTATTGGCTTCGTGGTCGAGGATGATGATGTCACCCACGCCAAGCTCCATCATGTCGCGTAGGTTGATCCACGCGGTACCAAGGGTACAGGTCATATTCACATGAGTTCCGAGTAACTGATTTTTGATGCGGTTAATCCAGATATGGTCGACTTCAAGTTGTTCATTTTGGAAGCCGACGCTGAGTTTTCCTTTAATGGGTTCCAGAGTTGAGTAGGGAATAATGAGCTTAATTGAACCACTCATTTTCTCGAGCTCGACGTCAAATGTTGTTGAAATAACAACGTCTGACGGTGGAACCACTGCAACGAACTGAGGATTTATTTCCGTACGGGAATAATGGATTTTGAGTGGGAAAACCGGAGCCCAAGCTTTTTCGAGATCATCAATTGCCGCCATGACAATTCGTCTGGCAATCTTGATTTCAATTTGAGTAAAGTCTTTGCCTTCGATTTTTGTGTAGGGAACGTCGCCGCCGCCGAATAGGCTGTCAACAAGACCATAGAGAAGCTTGGCCTCGATGACCATCACTGCAGATCCGCGCAGTGGATCGACGCGAAGAATATTCAGACAGCTGGGTAGCGGCAGACTGTTCATGAATTCGCCGAATTTGATTGGGCCACTGCTATTTACGCCAATGTTTGCGACCTTGCGCAGAGCTGCTGAAAGAGAGACGCGGAAGAGTCGGATGAAGCGGTCATGAATAATATCCAATGTCGGCATACGACCGCGAATGATACGGTCTTGGTTTGTCAGGTCATATCTGACGAAGTTGCTCTCCTGAGACTTGTCTTCTGACTCATGTGTGTCAATACGTCCGTCTGAGACGGCATTCAGCAGCGCGTCAACTTCACTTTGGCTGAGTACCTGTTGTTCCATTGATCACTCCACCAAAAAGTCTGTGAAGTAGATTGTCTTCACTGGTCGTTCGAAGGTTTCATTCATTTTGTTTACAAGCTCTCGGCGTAGCTTTTCTTTTCCGCGCTCTGTGAGCAGATCCAAACGGGTGCGTGTGCTTACAGCACCAATAATCAGGTCTCGGATTTGCGGTTCACGTTTTTTCAGCTCTTCCTGTTGAGTCTTTCCACCCGTGTATTCAATGGTGACTCCTATGCGCAGGTATCTGTTCTCCAGTGGGTTACCGAGATTGAGATCCATTTTTGGCAGAGGAAATGTTTCGCCAAAGGTTTCGTCTGACTTAAAGGCTTTGAGGTCTGCCTTTTCGTCTTTTTTATCACCTTGAGCGGCATCTTTTTTGTCATCTTTTTTAGCGTCTTTGCTGGCGTCTTTTTTATCGTCTTTCTTCTCGTCTTTTTTCTCGTCTTTGCCAGCGTCCTTTTTTTCATCCTTTTTTTCGTCTTTTTTTTCTTCTTTTTTAGCGTCTTTGCTGGCGTCTTTCTTCTCATCTTTTTTTTCGTCTTTTTTCTCGTCCTTGCTAGCGTCTTTCTTTTCATCCTTTTTTTCGTCTTTTTTCTCGTCCTTGCTAGCGTCTTTCTTTTCATCCTTTTTTTCGTCTTTTTTCTCGTCCTTGCTAGCGTCTTTCTTTTCATCCTTTTTTT
>CAYWSV010000096.1:0-12715 GCA_964460155.1 uncultured Oligoflexia bacterium
CACAACTACACAGCGGTGTTGATACGATAGAGATAGAAAATGGCGGCTCTGGTTACCTCACCCGTGCGCATTTCGGCAATCTTACCTTCGTGAAGAACCATGCCCCCAAGGAGCTGGACGTCGAAGTGTCGCTTGTTCAGAACGCGTCTGGACGCTTCGCGCACCGTGGCAAATGCTTCAGGAAGGAGCGAATCGAGCGATTCTCCGTTCTGATGGCGGGTGCGGTATTCGTCGGTTTTGGCCCGGAGTTCGGCATCCGAGAGAGCCTGAAGACTGGGTTCGAGTTCGTTAATACGGCGAAGGATGGGCTCCAGACGACGCAGTTCACGGTCATTTTTTGTGCCAAAAATTTTTTTGAAAATATCAAGCATGAGCGAAAAAACCCTTCCGTATGGCGCTGCATGGGGGACCCTTTCTACTAGCACACCTTTGCACTGATGCCAATTTGGCCTCACCAAGCAGATGTGTTCCTCAGCTGTGACTTTTGCTGGCCGATAGGTCTGCAACGGAGCTCAGGAGGGCTTAGCTCCCAGTCATGCACACGGAGAGTGTAAAATGAAGAGTGAATTCGGGAATCTTTCACTCGCATGGGAAAAGGAAGAGTTAGACGACACTGCGCAAGCCGATGGCGAGGTTGTCTACAGCGAGGAGTCGCAGTTCAGGTTTTCTGACGATTCGCAGATTGATCCTCAGGTCGAGCGTCAGCTCGCTCACCTTATGGATACGATTACACGCGTGGGCGGAGAGGTATGCCGTTTACGCGCGGAGGTTGATGGACTCTTGGAACAAAATCAGAGTCTACGCACGTCTTTTGAGCGTTTGCGCGACGTGATTGCCGAACGGGGTCATTTGAACATGGATGACTTCGAGCTGGCGTGCGACGTTGTTCAGGCCACCATGAGCGATTCGACGGCTTATCAGAAAAAGATTGCGAACTAACGGCAAACATCCGACGGCTCAGTTCAGAAAGCCAATTCCAAATCAAGCTCTATCCGCTGTAGATAGTCTGGCAAGCCGTCGGAATCTCCCACAACTGTCCACGAATTCCCATTGCCAAAGAGATGGAGTCCAAAGTCGATTGGTAAACCATCTGCGATGTTTTTTTCCAGAAGACTTCTCAGCAAGGTCGAAGAGATATTCTGCGGGTTGAAGATCGAAAATTCATTGACCCATCCCCCCACAGGCCTGTCGAAGCAGAGAGCCGACGTCCCAGCGCAAAATGTGTCCGAAAATCTTTGGTTTCCATAATTCGTTCTTTGAGACGTTGTAGGGAATTGAGGAAGTACGTTGCTCATGTTGGTCTGTAAAACAACCTTTGGATCATAAAGGTTCAGCAGGGTAGGTCGGCTTGTAAGTCGTAAAGGTTTGATGAGATCGTCTGCGGCAAGAACTGTCGAATTGAGCAGAAAGATGAATCGATCGCTATAAAAGTGTCGACCGTCTTCCAGAGGCTTGCCGTCGGTCTTTATTTTTCGAAGAGGACCCAAGAAGCGCGCTCCGCAGAGAGGCGCTTTTCTTAAGTCGGGAAGTTTGTCTTTTGGAGCAAATGCTGACATGCGAGGGGAAATATAGTCGACCCGAGTGTTCCACTCCGATTGAGTCCCGCTCGTTGATGGTGGCAATTTGTTTTGCCAAGTCAAAGTCTGCTTTTGCCATTGGAGCTGAGATTCCGGTGGGCAGTCTTTCGAAGCTTGGTTCAATTGTTTGATGGTGACAGAGGTTCCCACATTTTCGGTCGGTTTGTTGTCGACCAGTATTTTATCGAAACTCAATTTTGCCTTTGATAGGTCCATTAAGCTCTCAGCAGAATAACCTTCGGAACTTACAAAAATGAGTTCAAACTTTTTTGATGAGCTTGGTACACTGAGGTGTCTGCGCTGTTCGCTTAAGAGAATTATGCGCCCAAATGTGTCAGTGGTTTCGAGTTTCGCACCGTAGATGTCTATCTTAGAGGTCTTCGAGACAGCTATCGAACAATTGACCTCGAAAGTGTTGGAGTTGTTGTTAGGCGACGGCTGCATTCTTAAATCACTCGCCGAGAAACAATCGAGGACGAGGTTGACCCCTGCAACCTCCACCGAGGGCAGTTCTGTCTCGTCTTGCATTTGAATTTTTACCGTAGTTGATTTTCCTGCATTTGCACTCGCCGTCGCAATCGAAGACGCATCTTCGTCCTTTTCATCCGAAACTTTGCCAGACCCGTCTTGCGTATCGGTGATGAGTGTTTTTTTGGACGAATTTCCCGACGAGCTCAATCGAAGAGAACTTGTGCCAAATTCATTTCCGTCTGAACATGAAATGCTGTTCAGCGAGCCAATCAACACTACAAAAATCATTGGTAAAGATTTTTTGGTCATTCTCTACCTCAGTTGAAGGATCGGACTGATTGTTTAAGGTTCTGAGGAAAAGGTGTTAGTGACCGAAATTATTGAACTTTATGGCTCCATTCTTGTTTGGGTATAGGAGCTCGAGCTCTGCATTTGAAGACCGGGGGGAGAAGCCAAAGGAATGTCAGCGAGGAGATGGCACCTGACGTCGCGATCTGGATGAACAGAATCAACTTGATAGACTTTTTCTGCGACACCTTTTCCCAAAGAAACCCAGACGGCAGGAAAAATCCCAAACTGAATTGGACGCACGACATGCGCGCTAAATTAAACGCAGAACAAGAACGGTTATCCCAAGACACTGCAAGGCAAGCAAACTGGAAACGGTGGGGCCCGTATTTATCTGAACGCCAATGGTCAACGGTTCGGGAAGACTATTCCACGGGGGGGCACAGCTGGGATTATTTTCCGCATGACCAAGCCCGAAGTCGCGCATACCGTTGGGGTGAAGATGGTCTGTTGGGTTTCACCGATCGCGAGTGCCGTCTCTGCTTTTCTTTTGCTTTTTGGAATGGCCGAGATTCCATCATCAAAGAACGCCTCTTTGGATTGACCGGGTCTGAAGGAAACCATGGCGAAGACGTCAAAGAGTGTTGGTGGTATGTCGACAGTACTCCAACCCATTCGTGGGTTGACATGCGTTACAAATACCCACAGGTCCCATTCCCATACGAACAATTGATTGCGGAAAATAGAAATCGCGGACGTGATAGCGCAGAGTTCGAGCTCCTCGATACAAATATCTTTGGTAACGGATATTGGGATGTAATCGCGAACTATGCGAAGGCCGAACAAGACGACATCCTCATCAGAGTCACGATCACCAATCGTGGGTCAGCTCAGGAAAAACTTCACATTCTGCCGACCCTTTGGTTTCGAAATACATGGTCATGGGGCTGCGATCACGATGGGTGTACCATCAAGCCAAATCTGCGTTTCCACGAGGGCCGGATTGCAAGCACTCATCCAACACTTGGCGAGTTCGCATTCTATGCAAATCAGGCATCGAATGGCTGCCAGCCAACTTTTCTTTTTACTGAAAACGAAACCAACAACATGCGAGTTTTTGGTGTTGACAATCACTCTCCTTACGTCAAGGACGCCTTCGAGAACTATCTGCTTAATGGTCGGCTAGATTCGGTTCATCCGAAGAAGCGTGGGACGAAATCAGCAGTTCATTATGAGCTGAACGTGGCGGCTGGCGAAACAATCACCATTGACCTACGTCTTCGACCTGCAGATTCAATGGTCGCGCCCTTCGGGAATGAATTCAATGAAATTTTTGCGCTCCGAAAGCGGGAGGCGGACGAGTTCTATGATTCAGTTCTACCAAGGCATTTGGGCAAATCGGAACGAAATGTTGCACGGCAAGCCTATGCTGGTCTTCTCTGTTCCAAACAATTCTACCATTACGTCGTGAAAGACTGGCTCGATGGCGATTCTGGTCAACCGGCGCCGCCCGAGGAACGAAAGCGCGGCCGAAATTCCGACTGGAAACATCTCTTTAACCGTGATGTCATCTCGATGCCAGATAAATGGGAGTATCCTTGGTATGCAGCTTGGGATCTCGCATTTCACTGCCTTCCACTCGCTCGCGTCGATCCTCATTTTGCAAAAGAGCAACTGCTCCTCTTTCTTCGCGAATGGTACATGCACCCCAACGGACAAATACCTGCGTATGAGTTTGCGCTTGGAGATGTAAATCCTCCTGTTCACGCATGGGCTTGTTGGCGCGTTTATCGAATGACGGGTGGACTCGATGAACAAGGTCGAACAGTTCATGGAGATGTGCAATTTCTTGAGCGAGCGTTTCAAAAATTGTTGATAAACTTCACATGGTGGGTCAACCGAAAAGATGTTCATGGCAAACATCTCTTTGCGGGTGGATTTCTGGGCCTTGATAATATCGGCGTCTTTGATCGATCTCGTCCACTTCCGGGCGGAGCCACACTTGAACAAGCCGATGGCACAGCATGGATGGCATTTTATGCCGGCCGAATGATCACTATCGCTCTTGAACTTGCGAAGTATAATCCCACATATGAGGATATCGCGTCGAAATTCTTCGAGCACTACATCGAAATTGCGGATGCAATTAATCATCTTGGAGGCGATGGCCTGTGGGACGAACGAGACGGATTTTATTACGACAAACTCAACGCTGAAGAAGGCCCGCTTCCGTTGCGTGTCCGGAGTTTGGTTGGACTTATACCACTGATAGCTATCGAGATTCTTGATGCCGATGTTATGGCGCGTTTTCCCGGATTCTCGAAGCGTCTCAGGTGGTTTATGGAAAACAGAAAAGATTTGGCAAATACAATTTCATGGATGGAAAGCACGACAGATTCCAAAAATCCGCATCGGCTTCTTGCTCTTCCTTCGCCAAAGCGTTTCTTGAGAGTGATGAAGTACGTGCTTGATGAGAATGAATTTCTCTCGCCGTTTGGCATACGCTCACTCTCTCTTTTTCATAAAGAAAATCCTTTTGTCATGGATATGCACGGTGAAACATACAGAGTGGATTATGATCCCGGAGAGTCTACGAGTGGTCTGTTTGGAGGGAACAGCAACTGGCGCGGGCCCATTTGGTTTCCAATCAATTATCTTCTGATTGAGGCGCTCGAGCGATACCATGCATATTACGGAACAACGCTCAAAATTGAATGCCCAACGGGTTCTGGAAACCTCATGGACTGCGGAGAGATAGCGCGCGAATTAGCTCGACGACTGAGTTCTATTTTTCTAGAAGACGCAGATGGCAATCGCCCCTGTCATGGTGGTGACTCACTTTTGAATAACGACCCTCATTGGAAGGACCTCGTTTGGTTCCATGAATATTTTCATGGTGACACAGGAAAAGGACTGGGTGCGAACCATCAAACAGGCTGGACGGGTTTGGCTGCACTCTGCCTCGAGCGCGTTTAGAAAATCGTCTACGCTTTTCTTCGAAGAGTAACGAGCGTCCAAGTCGATCGGTTCGAGCAGATTTTTAAGGAAGAGATCTCCTATGCCGCGCTGCTTGTCGTCTGTTCATCTGGTCTCCAAGTCAAGACTACAATTGTTACATCGTCTTCCGGTGGTTGGGATTTCCAGATATCGCGCGTAAACTCAACAAATTTATCGAGATTCTTCGCATTTAGATCGGTGTTTTTACAAAACTGAAGCATCGACCGGCGCGAAACACGTTCGCCATTCGGCCCTGTGTTTTCGAGTAAACCATCCGTGTAGAGGACAAGGGAGTCTTTCTGATTCAGTTGAAAGGTTTCTGCTTTGTATTGGGCTTCAAGTTCAACACCCAAAAGTGAGCCTGAGACGACCACAGATTCTGGTCTTTCCATTGGAATAATGTGCAGTGGGTGCGGATGTCCGGCGCTCACGATGTGACACATTCCCGTTTCGAGCTCAAGGCAGACAAATAGCATAGACATGAATTTAAGGCCTCGACTCGAGTCGAACATAACTCTGTTAACATGCTGCGCCAGCTGTTCGACCGCCTCCGATGAAGAAGAATAGGAGTCTGAGCTGTAAGATTCCCAGCTTTTAATAATTCCAGCAGCAACTCCCGTGATAATAGATGCAGCAAAATCGTGTCCCGTCACGTCACCTATGGTCACGAAAAGCCGTTGTCTCTTTTCACTATAATAATGGCCGAACCAATCGCCTCCCGTTTTACCAGCGCTTCGAGCGTGAGATGACAACTTCACGCTGTCCAGATTCAAAGAGGGCGCTAGCAGAGCGTTCTGAAGTGATTCTGCGGCGTCGAGTTGTGCTTCGATTTGAGCTTTTGTTCTAATGTCTTTCAGGTATTGAATATTCTTTAACGCAATAAGTAGGCTTTTTGAGATCGCATTTATTAATCCAATAAGCTGATCGTGACTGTCTTTTGCGACAGAAGTTGTGTCAAATCGGCGAACAATGATTACGCCATCAAGTGTATCCGTCTCGAGAGGTACTGTTAGGACTGCTGCAGGACCTAGCGGGAGGGGTGCTGTGATTGACTGCTGCGTTTCATCGAGGAATGGAATCGATGCGCTCGGTTCATCGGAAAACTGCGGATACAAAGAATTTCGTGGCTTGTCGGATTCAGTTTTCAACACCTCGAATATTTTCCCTTCGCCTTGTTTGGCGGAATTGAGGAACGTGAAGTGCACAAATTCACTCTCTCCTGCGTTGTTCATTGAAAAAGAGCTTCGGTTGATCATGAAATCGATTGTGTACTTGTTGCCCGAGAGGCTGAGTTGCTCACTGATGGCCATGGCTACCGCTGTGAGGGCATCACGAAATGTGTGCGCTTGTGCAAGCACCGATGTGCATTCGAAGACTCTCTGTAGTCGGTTTCGAGCAGCAATTTCGGCTTGTTCATTACGACGCGCTGTATGAAAGAGTTCGGTGAAGAATTGTCCCTGCATTGCTGTTAAACAAACAAAGAAAAACAAAATACCGATGTGCAGCATTCGGAAATTAGAATTGAACAAGCGTATTTCATTCGACATTTCCCAGAGGCCGCCCAGAAATAGAAATGTGAATCCGAGGTAAAAGGTTTTTGCATAGGCATGCTGTCGTAGTTTGACTATGGAATGCACGAAGACAGCCGTAAATATCGGGACGGAAAGACCATAGAAATAGACTAAAAATGGTAAAAGTCCCAACTTACTGAAAGGCAGCCCGACCAGCGATATGGCGACGAAAATGCAATTCGTCAAAAGAGCAGATTTGATCCAAACGTTGTTTGTGATTGAAAAAATATGAACATAAAATTTAATGAAGAAAATTGGTGCACAAAAAAGTCCAATCAAGCTCAGATTTCCGAGCAAGGCTGTATTTAATCCCATTTCGTGGCGTAATCGAAGTCCTGCTATCAAATAGAAGAAGACACATGCTGAGAACATTGCAAGATATAAGTAGGTTCGAACATTGCGGTAGAAAGCAAACAGAAGAAATCCTGATAGGCTCAGCAAAGCAAGAATGCTTGATACGAAAAATGGTATGAGGTCTTGCTTGAGCATTTGCATGACAAAATGAGATCGTTCCCCGATCTTTATTTGACCAATCGGGCCGATCCTTTGGTGTTCGGACTCAACTCGCATGTAGTATTCAGGGCCATGCCGAGAGGGGGGAAGAGTGAGCAGATGGGGAGGAAGTCCAGCGTAGCCAGAGTCTCCACCGAACGAATAGATCTCTTTTCCTTTACTGTCGAACACCTTGAATCGCATGAAAACTTTTTCTAACTTCAGCGTAGTTTCCGCTGTATTCGCATGATTTTTTCTAATTCGGAGCCAGAGTGTTTCTCCACTACGTGGAGCGAGCTTGTTTTTTTGTGGATCAAAACTCCTCCACTGTGCATTTTCTGGCAACGCCGATGGATCGGCTATTTTCTTTTCAATGAAAGCATAGTCTATGCGCAGAGGAAGCCTGCTCTCCTCTGCCTTTACGCTCTGGACAAATACAATTGTGAGACACAGGGCAAAAAGTCTGTGTATATTGCTCATCAATCGATTTGATATCAGCTGCGTGTAACGTCCCATACGACCACTCCGAGATACGGGTCGGCGATATCTCTGCGTGGGTTTAAGGGGAGTGCTTCGTCAAATAAAATATGGGAAAAGTTTTCCCGATAATTACGGCATATTTGGGATGACCTGACGATACACCATGCAATAGTAATAGGGATTTAGAGACATAACCTCGAGGCTTGACCCACATATTTTACCCAAAGTTGAACCGGATGCTATTTCGGTTGCGCGCGCTTGCGGAGAGAGCGCAGCGCATTTCGACCTTTCCTGAATGAATTGAGAGACCGTCAGATAGTTTCTCGGAAACGGAGACTTTGGCATGACCTTTCCGTTTGCGGGTTCCCAACTGATTGGTGGCGTGCTTATCAGCCCAGAAGGTGTCGAAATCCCATACTCGTTTACCGAGTTTCCGACGAGAGATGGCCTTTCATTAACAAAACTGACAAATCCGCATCCCTGCCAACCGCAATTCGGGATTTGGTTTGAATGGATCACGACAACGCATTTGTCCCTGATGATGTTCGCGGTGGGAGTCGTACACCAAGCACCAAAAGAGCCGTCAATCGCACGTCTGTTGTCACAGCTCATTCCGATGACAGTTGAGGCACTGGATCCACTGTTCGAACCAGCCTCAGCAGAGGTTGAGCAAAGCATCGGAAGGCAAAGTGCGAGGGCGAATCTGGCTAGGCCTAAGTGGTTTTGAAATTTCATAGTCTCAACTCCTCGGTCTGCTTGCCTTATTGAACTCTGACCCACACCACGCCAGAACCTGACGGCAGTATAGGGGTGAAATATGAATTTTTCTTTAACTCATAAGTTCCATCTACCTGTAGTTCAGGAGTAATCACCTCGCGGCTGATAACACCTTGTAGGCAGTGAAACGACTGGCTGGTTACAACGTCTCTGCCTCCCTCAATCAACAAAACTGGTGATCCGGATTCTCCGGGAATCGTTCCCACGGCTTCGAGCAAATACATGGTGCCCAAACCTGAATTTGCAATTTGGAGCGGCTCAGCGTCAAGGGCATTACCCGCCTTTAGCTTGACCCAGTCCTTGCTGTGTACTTGTACGATTCCGGAGTTGTCGACCGCTAAAACACCAGCAACGAGGCCCTTATCTAATGGAACTGTGGTCGCTGTGCTGCAGGTTGGCAATGCAATTCGTTTTGCCTCGCTCAACGGAAGTCTGCGTTGAAGGAACCGAATGACGTCCGTTCGTGTTTTGCCCTCGTATTGGATTGCCGGCGTCCCGGTGCTGATAATCTGCTTTTGACTGTTTAACGCCGCAAAAGGTGCTTTGAATCCGGTTCCTGCGCCAAGACTCACTTGCGATAAAACGCTCCTCCCAACTGCCGACGTGGTCATTCCAAGTGAATTTACGGATTCGAAGCAGTGGGTCGCGGTGAAGAAGTAGAGTAAAGCTTGGGTTGTTGGGCTTAAGGGGTCGGGCTCGTAAGCGAAAGCACCGGCACATCTATTTTTAGTCACGACGTCTGCAAATGTAGAGACAGCTCCATAAGCCTGTGAAGCTCCTGGCGGGGCCGACTTCGTGCTTGGGTTTACGAGAGAACCAAACGATCCCATCATTGTTGCTGTTTTTCCAACGATACCGAAGTTTTCTTCGCTCTCGCTCCTGTTGGACTGTTTGGTGCGTTCTGGAAGAGTCTTATTGAGGACAGTCGTTTGCTCGTTGTTGTGACCGCAGGCCACCAAAACGAAAACTGGGATGAGCAGAAGTGTCTTCATGGAATTCCTCCCGACTACCGGTCAAAGATATTGTCGGGACTCCATTTGGAATTTGGAATAAATATTTTTATTTCAATAATTGCATTGTGTTAAATGGAAGGTTTTGAGCTCTCGCCGAATGGCGTCGAGGCATCTGTGACCGAAATCGAAGTGCGCGGAGAGGCTGGTCTCAACGTTCTCCCATCGATAAGGTCGTTCGATTGGGCGCGAAGACAAAAAAACGGAAGAGTGAGGTGTTGGATTCTGTTTTCCTCGCTCCGACTCTCTTTTGGAGGTTTTTCGCAGATAAAATTTTACCTTATTTAAATCCGTTAAATTTGTAGGTGTATAACTTTCATTCGTTATTGCGATTATTTAGGTACGTATCGCGAGCTAGTATTCCAAAGACGCACGAATTCGTTTTTCGAGCTCTCCTGCCTCGACGCCGAAGATCCAATCAGGCTCTTTTCTTTTTTCTCGGGCTGGGAGTTCAAATTTTGTGACAACCTGTGCCGGTCGTCCTCCCAAAACAATCACCTCGTCGCCCACGAGAAGAGCTTCACGCGGATCATGGGTGACCATGATTGCCTGAATGTTCAAGGCACTGATGGTTTCCAAAAGCCAACGTTGGAGCTTGAATCGAGTTGTTGCATCAATAGCTGCGAAGGGCTCATCGAGCAGAAGGACCTGACTGTCCATCATGAGTGTACGAGCAAGTGATGCACGAGCGGCCATGCCTTGAGAAACCTGCCAAGGATAATAGTTCTGCGCATCCATCAGCCCAACAATACCCAGAAGTTCAGACGCTTTTTTAAATGCAGCATCTGGACTTGCTGACGACGCTGCAGCCAACGCGACATTTTGAATGAGAGTCTTCCAGGGCAGCAGCAAAGGGATTTGTGGCACGAGTGTAAAGATCGATTGTTTTTTACTCCAAGTCGATGCCTGTACACGTTGGTTCTCCCAGGACAGTTCACCGGCATCGAAGGTATGAAGTCCCATGAGAGCCCGGAGGAGTGTCGATTTTCCACAGCCCGAGGGGCCCATCACAGCAACAACGCCTCCGCGCACGGAGTCGAAGTTTATGCCGGAAAGAATTTTTCGATGGTCAAGTGTGACTTCAAGGCCGCGTGCCGAAATCATTGAGCGGATTCCGAAAGAAACGTGTTGTTGACAAAGGTGCTGGGGTTTTCTTTGAGGTCAAGAATTTTTTGCTCATTTGCCCATGTTCTGTAGGCATCAAATCGTGCGATGTTTTGCGTACCCCAAATCTTTGTGTTTTTTGCGTATTCTTTGGCAAGATACTCTGTCGAGGCGCGAACAAGTCGAGCATCAGATTCAGGTACCTCTTTCATGAATAAACGTGCGGCCTCGGCTGGGTTTTCGATGGCAAGACGGTACCCTTCGCTTGCTGCTTTGAGAAATTTACGAATCTCTGCGGGTTTGTTTTTTGCATAATTTTCGGAAGTAATAATGAGCGGAGAAGGATGATTGAAAACAGGGTCAATATCTCGCAGGCAGAGGGTCCCGAGTTTAACTTTTTCAAGTTGCGCGCGTACACCGTCCCAGCCCATGTAGATCCACATGAAGTCAGCATTCTTCTGGGTTGTCGGCAAAAAATCACTGATTCCGGTTGTGACGACTTTTACTTTTGAAAAGTCTGCGCCACTCTTTTTAACAACATAGCGCAAAGTCGCTTCTTCTTCGGGAGATCCCCATCCACCGTAACGACGACCTTCAAAGTCTTTGACTGAACGAATTCCAGTGGATTCGCGCCATGCAAAGCAACTGGTGTTCTCTTGGATAATGGCAGCAACGGAGATAACGGGAATCTTTTGCGAGCGAGCGTTCAATAGATCCGAGACAAAACTGATTCCGTATTGTGCCTTACCCGCCCCGACGAGCTGAGTGGTGCTTGTTTGCTTCATCTGCACCATACGGACATCGAGTCCTGCACGTGCGAATGCACCGTTAGCTTTTGCGACGTAAAGCCCAATGTGGTTGGTGTTGGGTGTCCAGTCGAGGGCGACCGTTATTTTTGTGGGAGCATTTTTTGCCTGAACGGGCATCGAGATAACTAACGTCGCGAGCAAACAAAACCTAAGTGGCAAAGAGTGTTTAAACATGACGTCCAACCTTCCAAAAAAGGAGTCTGCGGGAGACCAACCCAACACAATATGTGCACATCAGACTGAAGAAGACAATTAAAAGGACGACGGCAAGAACACGATCGGTCCGGTAGGCCGACTGGGCGCGCGAGAGATAGACGCCAAGTCCGGCTTCGCTCCCGATGAGCTCAGCTAAAACTGTGCTGACGAAAGCATAGGTCACCGAAATTCGCACGCCCTCGAAAAAATTTGGGAGCGCAGCAGGAATATACAGATTTGTGAGTGAACGTCGTTCACCAAAACGCAGAATAGTCGATAAAACTTGATAATCTTCGCGTGCTGAATGAAGTCCTGCCAGAGTTAATTGAGCAATGGGAAATGTGCACGTCAAAAGAATGAGGATAATTTTGGGAGCAGCACCCAGCCCGAACCAAAGGAGGAGCAAGGGTGCGATTGTGAGGTAGGGCACGGCCTGACTGATAACCAGAAATCGAAGCACGTATTTTTCGATGTGCGAATTATAAAAGGCCGAGAGACTTAAAGCTAAGGCTGCAACAATCGAGCAGACAAGACCAATCAGCCATTCTTTGAATGTTTCTTGAAAGTGTTTCCAGAGGAGAGGGGCGTCTTGAATGACCGTGTCCAAAACCTTCTGAGGAGCTGGCAGGATATACTCTGGAACGGTCAGGTAACGCACCAGAGTTGCCCAAACAACAACGAGAAGAATGACATAGAGCATGCGCCTTAATGTGATCCTAAGATGCGTCTTCACAAAAGTTCTCCGTTGCTCGGATGTGTCAAAAAGACTGCCGGCAAATTTTCCAGTCCCGAGCCTTCGTCCCCTGAGAAACAATAGCGATGTCTTGAAGATAGTTAAAGTGATACGGGGGCAAATATGCGTGTATCTGGTCGCCTGCACGGACGCAGGGTCTTAACGGCATTCCTTTACACTGTCGTCGTGTCCTTGGCCGCATCGCATGCAA
>CAYWSV010000097.1:0-12631 GCA_964460155.1 uncultured Oligoflexia bacterium
GGCCATTTCCGCCACCACCACCTCCACCGCCAGCGTTGCCACCTCCGCCAGCCCCGCCAGAATTACCGCCGCCTCCAGCACCGCCTCCGGCAGCGTTTCCGGCATCAAGTCCAAAGTCATCTGCGTTACCTAAATTATTCCCGCCTCCGGTGGCCGCACCGCCACCCGCAGAGCCAGCTCCAGCAAGCGTTCCTCCGGCATTGCCGGTTCCACCAGCTCCTCCCGAGCCTCCAAGCGCATTTCCACCCGATTTCGCAGGCGCGCCTCCTGCGCTGTTGTTGGCGAAATTGTCGCCGCCGCTTCCGTTGTCGAAATTATTTCCTCCACCCCCTCCGGTCGAGCCACCGAGAATGGGCAGGTCTGTTTTGGCGCTCTGTCGTGTGCCGCCACCAGGCAAAATGCGCGGAGTGATGAGAACCATAAGTTCAGAGCGAAAACTTTGCTCCTCATTGGTTCTAAAAAGCATTCCAATAATCGGAAGTCTGCCAAGAAAAGGAATACGACCTTGACCTTTGAATTTTTGCGTCTGGTAGAGCCCACCAATGACTGCTGTTTCGCCATTCGCAACAATCAGCTTTGTATTGGCCTGTCGTTTGATTGAGCCCTGCACAGGGTCGGTTGGTGGGTTTGTTGGTGTTTGACGGGTCACGTCAATATCAAGCTCAAGAGTGTTTTCGGAGGTAATCTGTGGTGAAACCTTTAGCTCAAGAGCAGCGATTGTATTTCTGCCTTCAGGTTTACCATCGGCACCGAGAACGCTGCGTGTCAGGTTGACATCTTCTTTAATGACAGCCTTTTCTTGATCTTGAACGACGACGCGGGGTGATGCAATCACGTTGGCCAGAGATTCGGTTTCATAGGCTCTGAGAACAGCATCGATGTTAACGAGGTTGTTAATCGAACCTACCGTGAACTGAAGTGTACCCAATTGTGTGGCTTTACTTGCAAGACCGGGAGCAGGTGCACTCGATCCCAAAGCCCCGGCACCACCGAGGTTTCCTGAGAGCGAGTTTGGAAAAATAAGTCCGTTAGCAAGCCCCCGATTTCCATCGAAACCAAATCGAGTACCCCAAGTGATACTTAGAGTTTTCGACAGCTCATTACTGGCCTCGACGATACGTGCCTCAATAAGCACTTGCTGTTTTCGCCTGTCCAGATTTTCCAAAATAGCTTTTGCCTCAACCAGTGCATCCGGAATTCCCTCGATGATAAGTTTGTTTGTTCGCCTGTCGGCGACAATAGAAAATCGAGGATCAACGCTGTAGCCTTTGAGCATTGTTGTAAGCAGCGTTGTAAGTTCGGTCGCTTTGGCATAATTGACCTGCCAAACAAGTCGCTTAGTGGGTAGCGTCTTCCAGGCAGTTTCTTTTGCCTTGAGCTTCTCCTCGCGTATTGCAGTTAAGTTTGCGAGTGTGTCGATCTTAAGAATTCCATTTTCAAAAATAGATCCAAATTTGTAGGTTTCTAAAATTGCCTTCAATGCCTGTTCGTATGTGACTTTGTTGAGGCGAATCGAAACCGGGCTTCCTCGTTCAACTTCAGCCGAGAGAGTCACGTTGATATTTGCTCCCTCGGCAAGCGTGCGAATCACCTCCACCAAAGGGGCATTTCTGTATTCGAGTGAAATGAGTTCATTGCCGCCAGCCTGACTTCCGTCTGCCGGCTGAGCAGGAGTTCCTGCTGCTGCGTCTGAACCGCTCGCATTCAATGTTGAAGCAGAGCTTCCATTTGTCGGAGCTGAATTTGCAGGCGGTGGTGGTGCAACGCCATTTTGCCCCAATGCTGCTGCGGTTATTAGAAGGAGCGGGGTTGCAGCTGCGACTGTCGACATGAACCGCTTTTTTTGTTGCAAGTTAACCCTCATTTCTTCTGCTCCTTGGGCTTTTCAGCATTTCTGGCCTTGGAGAGGGGAATGACAATGTCGGTGAATTGAATGTTTTGTCCAGGAACCGATTTTGCTGAAGGTTCTCGCGTCAAAACACGATCTCTTGTGATGGACACAATACGTCCGCCATGTCGTCCAATTCGGTCGCCAACTCGAGCGATAATTCCCTCTTTAGGATCAGGAGTCATCAGCAGAGCGGTTGGTTCTTTTCCAAAAAGTGTCCCAACCAAATCGAATTCGGAGATTTCATGTTGTTGAAGTCGAGTGCTGCCAGTGAGTGTTGGACGGATGAGCGAAAGCGGAGCGAAGGGATCTGTTTTTCCCTCTGGTCGGTAGGTGTAACCGGTGCAGAGTAACAGAAGCGATAAGATCGTTGAAAAAATAAGTTTGTCTGTAAGATTTTTTTTCATTCTTTCTCTCCGCCCAGTGGTTTCGAGCTGAATGATTTATCTAATACGTTATTTAAATCGATAGCAGGTTTTGAGAGTCTTGATGAAGGTGGTTTATTCGTGGCTTTGGCAACAGGTGTGTTAGCAACGGGAGTTGAAGGCGCACTATTTTGTTTTTGGAAATAGGCATGAAAAACACCATTAAAGGTGAGCTTTGGTTTTTGTGTGAGTTTCAGTTCCTTGTCAGTGTTTACAATTTCAAAGTCTTGAATACGCACCACACGAGGCAAGGCCATGGCCATATCAAGAAAAGAGACGACAGCGGTGAATGTGCCGAACATCTTCATGTTCAGTGCGATAGCGTTCGTGTCTTCCATTTCGATGATGGCTGGATTCTGTCCAGCATTGTTGTTATTTCCTGTTTGTGTCTGCAGGGGCACTGGCTGAGGATTTGCCTGCCCTATCTGCCCTAAAGTCGAAGTCGCAGAGAGCTCGCTTCCAGGTCTAAATTCTCTAATTTCGGTTCCCGTCAGTCGGGAAAGGCTCGCAAAGTCATTCAGAACTCGGTCGACGGATGGTTCTTGAGGAAGAAGTTCAATCAGTTTTTTGAATTCACGATTTGCAGCCGACAGTTCCTCTTCCATTGTGACTGGGCTGATGAAATCTTTGTTGATTTCCTTAAGGTCATTTTCCATCTTTTCTTGTTCGCGCATTTTTTCTTCGATGACCGAGACTTTGGGAACGACAAATTCCTCCCACGAGACGTATGCTGAGCTGCCAATAATGAACAAGGCGCCGAAAAATTTGGCGGCAATAGGAGTTTGTTCATATTTGCGAACCAGATCCGTCATCTCGTCATCCGTTCTTTACGCGAATTGTGATTTCAAACTTTTGTAATGTGACCCCTTGGAGCTCTTCGCTACTGACCAGTTCTTTAAGTGTGACCTGATCCAATGTTTGTGTTTGCTTCATGATTGAGACGGGTGCAGACTGACCCTTCAAGTCGGAGTTGAGCAGCTGTGGGGGAATGAATTCTTTCAACTCGGCATAGTCGCCGGAGTCAATCTTTCCAATCTCCTTCAGGCGCTTCATGTAGTCCGCGATGACCGTATGATCGAGCGCGTATCCGGAAAGCTGAAGAGTCTGAGTTTTTGTCGAAAATGAAATTTTAGTAAACCACATCCGTTCAGGATGTTTTGACTGCAAGCTATCCAAGAGGAGTACAGAAAGTTTACGGCCGTCTCCAAGTTGCCTGACGCGGCTTGCACGCACTTTTATTTGTTCGGCCTTCGACTTAATTTCTTTTGCTCTTTCGAGCTCTTTTTTAAGACTTGCTTTTGAGTTTTTCAGTTCAGCGATTTTGTTTTCGACTTCGAGCGTCTTGTCTTCGTATTTGTGCGACCAATATTCAATGCCGTAATAGGCGGAAAACGAGAGCACAGCTACAAGGAATACATCCCTGACGAGTGCTGTTTTTCCTGTGGATTGGTCAACTCTGGGGGCAAGGTTTATACGAATCATCCCTTATCCCCCTCTCTTCGAAGAGCTAATCCTGTCGCAACAGCAAATTGATGCGAGTAGCGCGTTGTTACGTTTTCCTGCTCTTTTGAGGTGAGCTCCATGCCTCTAAAAGGGGTCGCATAAATTGTGTCTGCATTGAGAATATTGCTGATGCCCTCGCTTAGGCCAGGAACAACAGATCCTCCGCCAGAGAGAACAATTGAATGTATTTCCCTTATGGCAGCGTTGGTTTCGATTCCCGCGTAGAACTCAAGTGTTTTCTTGACTTCCTCGCAGAGTTCCGTTGTGTGCTGTCGGCAAATGTCCATGACTTGCGGCTGGCTCGCAGCAAAGTCCGGATTTCCTAGGCTCCACTTCAGGGTCTCAGCCTCTGTGTGATTTATACCCAGCTGCCGCGCAAGAAGTTCTGTGAAGTGGAATCCGCCAAGTGGGAGGCTTCGGATAATGCTGGTTTCACCGCGAACAGTGAGATGCACTTTGGTGCTGTCTTTGCCAACATCGACGCATAAATTTGTTTTTGAGTCATCGCCATTCACATGCTCAAAAGAGTTCGTGATTGCGAACGCATCGCAGTCGAGAACTGCAGGTCGTACACCCACCTGGTTCGTCATCTCGATGTATTGTTCGACAACCGATTTTCTGGCCGCAACCAGCAAAACAGCGAGCTGCCCTTCTGTTGTGGGTTCTCCAATGGGTTCATAGTCGATTTCCCAATTGGCCAAATCAGAATCCACGTGCTGCTGCGCTTCTAGAATGATTTGTTTTGCGAGCTCTGCGACACCCTGAAACGGAATCGATATTCGCTTGTAAACGACATTGATGCCACGCAAACCAACGGCCGCTGAGGCACCTTTGTAACTGAGTTTGGTTTGCTTCAGAGCCGAAGTGACAACTTGAGCAATGGTTTTTGTATCACTGAGACTGCCATCAACAACACATCCGGGAGGTGTTTCTTCCCATCCGAGTCCCATCAACTTGAAAGTATTTCCCGTGCGTTCAAGCGCAACGACTTTTACAGCCGATGCACCAACGTCGATGCCCAGCTGCAAATTGGCGTTACCCTTAAACAGACTCAACAATGAAGGAGCCATCTAATCCATGTCCTTCCTGCGACAACTCGCTCTGAAGGACATGATGAAAGAACTGCACGGGGGACTTGATGAAAAGATTTCAGCCCCGGTCAGTGGGCTGACAGTGTCGGCAAGAACGGATTAATTGGCAATCCGTTCCCGTAGCAGATGAGAGCTGACGCTCGGACGAAAGATGCGTGCCCAGCCAGTAATGTAATTACGCTCTTGCGGCGAGACAGTTTCGTCAAACCAAAGCGATTCGACGAGGTCACTTTCAAGAAATGAAAGCAATTCCTCGAGAGAGCGACAGGCGCAGTGCCCGTTCGGAATTTCTGAAAGTGCGTTGTCGTTTCCGGCGTGCGTGTAGAGAACTGAGAGTCTTTGTGGCTCTGAAAGTTCTTCTTCGCCGAGAGGGCGGTTGGATTGGCCCTCGATGATCACTTGAGAACGGAAGCGGGACTTACTCGAATTTCCAGCCTGACTGGCATCGCCCATGGGGCAGCTCCTGTGTAGGCACCATGTCTGCAACCCGACTCAGTCGAAACTGCTGCAGTGTGTGGCGCTCATTTCGGAGTCTGCCCAAAGCTGGCCATGAAGTCAAATAACGGAGAGCTCAAAAAAGCCCGTTAATATTGAATATCAAGAGATCACCAGAGATTATCGTCCGGTGGACCCGAACCCGCCTGTGCCTCTTTGCTTGTCTGCTACAGGGACTGCATGCGGACGAATCGCGAGAGCAAACACGCCCTGAGAGATCTTGTCGCCTTTTGAAATCTTGAAGGGCTCTTTGCCATGGTTCATGAGGCAACTCATTATTTTGCCTTCATAATCTGCATCAACCGTACCCGGTGCGTTCAGTACGGTGACGCCTCGTTTGACGGCAAGCCCGCTGCGTGGACGAATCTGAAGTTCTGCAACCACGTCGAACCCGGTGCGTCCCAAACGAATGCGCGCAATAGGCTTTGTTGCCTGAGGCGCGAGTCGAAGTCCTGTATCCACAAGCCGCCACTCGCCCGCCGGAATTACAACGTCGTCGGCAGCCTTGAGGTCGAAGCCCGCCGAAAGTGCAGTCGCGTAGCTGATGTCGGCAAGCGCATCGTGGTCCGAACGCGAGTTTTCGAGCAGAAGTACGGGTAGTCCACCACTGACTTCAAAAGGAAGTTGTTTAAGTGCACGACCAAGTTTTTCGCCCGCTTTTGGCAAAATTCTAGAACGCAAACCTTTGATTTTCGATGCAAGCATCTCGTTTCTTACCATGTCCCGACACCTCCGGCCGGACGAAAACATGTTTCGCCCGCTCCGTCAAAACTTGACCGCGGGCGACGTTCCGGCTTAAACCCACAGCTCGATTAGGTCAGTAGCTCCAACGGTAGAGCAGTTGATTCCAAATCAACGGGTTGTGGGTTCGAATCCCTCCTGGCCTGCCACTTTTCGCAGAATTCCACACAAAAACTATTTTACGTCGTCTGTACACGTCACGCTGAAGTTCGGACGTGAGGCGCTCGCTTCTTTGATGTATTTGAGGCGCTCTGCAGGCGCATCCGGAAAATGGGCCATGAATTTCATATAGACATCTTGCGTAGCAGGATTTCCTGAGGCCTCATCGACTTTTCCTTCGGCAACGCAAAATCTCTGAGTCTGACGGGCGCACTGTGAAAAACTCACCTTCGCCGTTTCTCCGTTCGTGCTGCAGGATGAATCGAGCATTTCCTTGCCGAGCTCGATTTCTTTTTCATTTCGAGTTCCTGCGACCCAATATTCAAGACAATAGTTTTTAGTGCCGTCGTTGGGCTCGTTTTTCGACCATGAGCAGCTACTCATGAAGGATAATCCGGCCGGAAAATTTGCACCGCTGATGGATTTCGCGCCGACCGCGTTTGATGTGCCTGTTGAGTTGGATCCTGATTCGGAAC
Organism: uncultured Oligoflexia bacterium; assembly: GCA_964460155.1. GTDB lineage: Bacteria > Bdellovibrionota_B > Oligoflexia > Silvanigrellales > Silvanigrellaceae > RFOM01. The sequence goes on from CAYWSV010000097.1 coordinate 6,779, forward strand.
TTTGCGCTTCAGGATTGGAGCTCGGTCCGTCCTTGCTGATATTTATGAAATTGGTGGCCGGTTTTTGGTCTGTGAGCGAGCAACCCATCAAAGGGCTCAACGTAAACAGCGCGGATACCCAACGCCCACTGAATTTGAGCATGCTGCAGAGCCTCCCCAAAAACGCAAAACCTGAAGAATTTATCGACCTGTCGTTGTTGAAACTCAAGACGTCTCTGGGAGTGAAGGAATGTTATGCGACGTTGGCGAAAGTTTCTTATTATTCTCGAGAGTTGCTCTTTTAAATAAGGACTTGAGAGGCAATAAAAAACCCCGGTTCCGAAGAACCGAGGTTTTGGGGATGGCGGGAGCGACGGGACTTGAACCCGCGACCTCCGGCGTGACAGGCCAGCGTTGTAACCAACTCTACTACGCCCCCGCGGCAGGAGAGGTGTCTAACAGAGGGGATGGGATACTGCAAGTCTCAATGCGAAATTTTTTTTTCCAAAAATTCTCAGAATTTCCCACAATTCTTGAGGGCCAGCAGAAGGCCGAACGCCAGAAGTCCTAGCTGGAGTCCTTTAGCAATACGCGACTTCATGAGGTCGCCTTTGAGTGACTTCTGTTTTGCTTTGGGTGCGAATTGAGGAGCTGCGGGGGTCGCAGCGCGTCGTCGAAGCGTGGGTTGAACGGCTGTTGCGGGTCTCTTGAATTGGAGGACCTTTCCAGAGGCTCCATTTTCGTCGCTTTCGCCGTTGCTGTTATTGGTTTCAGTGTCGTTCGGTCCGTTCATCGGCAATGACCTACCATCAAAAGGAAGAATCCTAATTACTCATCAAAAAACGCTGATGCAGAGCGCATCATGTTCCCTTTGAGTCTCGCGTTACTTCTAAACAGAGGGATCTTGGGACATGTTTCCTGAAAATATCCAATGTTGAAGTCATTGCGGAACAAGAAAAGAGCGTTGCCCGACATGTCGCGCACCACTGTTGCATCGGTCTTTGATTTTGCCTCTGCAATTTCGTCGTCCGAGCAGTTGGTCCAGCGTGCATGTTTGAATGGAAGAATGTCGAGAGTGCAGTCGACATTGTATTCGTTTCTCAAGCGGAAAAGCACGACGTCGAACTGAAGAACACCAACGGCCGCAAGAATTGGATCGCTCGCGGCGCGCGACTCATCGACAAACATTTGAACCGTTCCCTCCTGACAGAGTTGAACGAGTCCTTTTAAAAGTTGTTTTCGCTTTAGCGCGCTCGATGTTCTGACAGCTCCGAAATGTTCCGGTGCAAATTGAGGAATACCCTCGAATTCGAACTTAGTTTGCTCGGTGAGCGAGTCACCGATGGCAAAAAGTCCCGGGTCGTAAATACCCACAATGTCGCCTGCGTACGCGCGCTCGCTTGCGGTGCGTTCTTGAGCAAAGAATTGCTGAGGTTGAGTCAACTTAATTTCGCGACCCAGACGTGAGTGGTTGACCATCAAACCTGCCTCATAAACTCCGCTGACAACGCGCAGAAAAGCGATTCGGTCGCGATGTTTCGGGTCCATGTTGGCCTGAATTTTAAAGACAAATCCACTGAAGTTTTCAGACATTGGATCGACTGGGCCAACGCTGCTGCCCTTTGGACTTGGGCCAGGACACATTTGCAAGAAAGCTTCGAGAAACGCGCGCACGCCAAAGTTGGTCATCGCGCTTCCAAAAAAGACGGGGGATATTTCACCGCGTAAAAACTGCTCTTCCTTGAAGTCATTTCCGGCAGTGTCGACCATTTCCAAACCTTCGAGCGTGGAGTCCAAATCTGCGCTCGGGATGAGTTCGGAGAGTTGTTGGGTGTCGGTGAGCGGAATGAGTTGAGCAGGAGTCTCAAGGGTTGTGTTGCGGCCTTGAAAGAAATGAACCATGCGCGAACTGCGTTCAATAACACCCTTGAACCGCTCGCCGCTGCTAATCGGCCACGTCATTGGATACGTTTGAATGCCAAGGACACGCTCAATTTCATCCATCAGGTCAAAAGGGTCACGCGCATCGCGATCCATTTTGTTGACGAAGGTGAAAATTGGAATTTGTCTAATTTTGCATACTTCAAACAATTTGATCGTCTGGGGCTCAACACCTTTAGCTGCGTCGATAAGCATGATTGCCGCATCTGCGGCTGCCAGTGTGCGGTAGGTGTCTTCCGAGAAGTCCTGGTGGCCGGGGGTATCGAGCAGGTTGCAAACGTAGTTCTTGTACTCGAAATTCATAACGCTGGTTGAAACAGAAATTCCGCGCTGCTTTTCGAGCTCCATCCAGTCTGAAGTTGCAAATTTTTTGGATTTCTTGGCCTTGACCGAACCAGCCAAACGAATCGCTCCTCCAAGAAGGAGAAGCTTTTCCGTGAGCGTCGTTTTACCTGCGTCCGGATGTGAAATGATGGCAAAAGTGCGCCGGCGTTGGGTCTGTTGTTCGAGTTCGGTTTTGTTAGCAGGCATGGTGCCCTCCGTTATGCAACGCCACCACCTAGCATATTGCAAGGCCTTGCTGCAACATAAAATTTTTTAGTAATATTCAGTAATTCTGTGGGTTTGATAGCTGAAAGAGGGACCAGTGTTTTGACGCCTCCACGAGTTTCCCAGACCCTTGATTCAGGTCATAATGTTTGGAGGCTTTCTGCTGAGATACCAAATTTGAGATCCCCTCAGGACAATTTTGTGAATCGGACAAACTATGTCGATTGTCAGGTCAGATGAACTTTCGCATCTTGGACTTCAGCTTGGTTTGCTGACGGCGCTTTACGCGCAGCAGCCTTCCGAGATCCGTGCGGTGCATATCCGTCGGGCTGAGCGCGCTCTTCTCAGTTTGGAGGAGTTTGCCCAGGGCAGAATTCCGGACGAAGCACGTCAATGGCTTCAGGCCAAGGATGCGTACAGCATTCTGCGTCGTCGCCTCGAAGATTTCGAAAAACTGAAGTCGACAGCAAGTGGGCTACAGGCTGAAATTGATGACCTCACGAAAACCCTACGCATGTGGAATGCCTTGCAGGATGCGGAGCGCCAGAAGTTTCTTCAAAACCATCAACGCGCCAGACAATTTTCCGAACAAAGTTTGGCAGTCGCCGAATCGCATATTTTACACAAATACGCGCGCTACAAGGCAATGAATCGACTGTTACCCTATGCCGACAACGCGGAACACTTGTGTGACGCAATTTTCCATTTTCAAAATCGTCTCAAGTACGAAGAAAATATCCAAAAAATAGAACACCGACGTGAAAATGCGCTCGAGCGTTTGGCTTCAGTCAAACGTGGATTTAACTTGGCTTTGTTCATGTGCATTTTCATCGTCACGCTGCCTTTGTGTCTTCCTGTTGCGTTTAGTTTGTGGAATCGCCGCCGCGAGATTGAAAATCAGCTCGCAAATATGAGCGAATCACAGAAGCGAGAAGAAAGGCGATTGCAGATCGCCGACGAGGGAGTCATTGCTTCCGAGGAAATTAAAGACATCTTGGGTGACGTTCCACTTGAAACAGTGCGTCGAACCCTTGAGGAGCTGCGGGAACTGCGCTCGGAGTTTCAGCGTGTCGACAAAAATCCTTCTGTTACCGCATCACTCGTCTCGTTTATCGACCTCTATAAACCTCGTCTCAAAGAACTGTTTGGCGAGGTCCCCGAGGATATGGCCAAGGCTTTCCATTGGTTTAGGGAAGAAGTCGATCGCGTTCTGAATGTTGAAGCTGAGCGTGGACGCTTGGTTGCGAAACTGGAAGAGACCAATTCCGCGATTCGCAAACTTCTTAAGGGTCACGGGGAAGTGATTTTAAGAGATTCATTCACACGCGTGAAAGTGATCGTCGAAGAGAATTTCGTTGTCGATCTTGATGACAACTACAAGTCGGAACTCGCCAGCAATATCTGTAAATTGCCATCACTTCTTCAAACTGCTCGAGTGCTTTTGAGTCAGGTGAGTCACGGACAATTTGTAGACTTGGTTGTGTGGAGAGACGTTTACCGATGGTTGTTGTCGGTTGGTGCGCATTTTCAGGCGATGGCATTGGAAATGCAGCTTGTCACGGGCGACGATTCCGAATTTGAAAACGACAATGAAATGGAGCAAGCAATCTCATGAACAAAATTCTTTTGACCTTGGCTATCACTCTTTGCACGTCTTGGACTTCGGTAATTTCGGCTGCAGATATCAAAAACAATACCAACATAACGATCGATTTTCAGGGTAAGCAGATTCAGTTTTATGGGATCTACTCACCTGAAAAGTCAAACTCTCGCGCACAAGGTCTCGACGCCGAGATTGTTGCCCGCAGAAATGGAATTGCTCATTTGAACACAAACCTTTTGTCCAGCTGCGGAACATCCGGCGAAAAGACGGCAGCACCAAGTTGGCAGGGTGTGGTGAAATCTCAGGGGAGTGAGATTTTTTCCAATGGTGTGCTGAAAATCTCGTTGGTTGCGCCGGTAAAGGACGTTCTCAAAGAGACATCCAAAAAGAAGGCGCAGACGTTGAAGAGCAAAGAGGGATCTCCTATTGCTCTGCGCCTTCCGAAGGTATCAGCAAAGGCACTCAAATGTGGAATGCTGACTGTGAATGTTGCTGGTCGTACGGTCGCCCTCAACCCATTGTCGGGATCCAATGATTCTGGTGCCAAAGTTGTAAATCTCACAGTCGATGGCAACGTGCTCAAACCATCGGGTGCAACCGATTTGGCTCTGCTCGAAAGTTCAAATCTGATGCAGTCAGGCGACGATGCAATGAAAGACGCCTCACCTGCGTCTGAAGCTCAACCGGCCGCTGAACGTTCGGGTGCACCAGTCGGTGGTTCGACGGGAACCACTGGCCAATCCAACTGAATCTGTGGGTGATTGAACAATGAATGTCGCACTGGTTCCTCTGGCGGTGTTTCTCATCAATGAAACAACCAAGGATATTTTTGTCCTACCTCCGGAAGCTGCGCGTTCGATAGAGGGTGCTAAGCCCTGTGCGCCAATCAAGGCGAACATCACCGCAACAACCTTTTCTGCTGCGACACTGGATCAAATGTGCACATCTCTTGCACAAAGTCTTCTCCCACGTGTTAATGGCGTTCAAAAAACGACCTTGTCATCCGACCACGCACGCGAGATGGGAGCAACGATTCGTTCCTTACAGTTGGCCCCATCATTGCGACCAAATGCTCCGGTGTGGCCTCCCGAGATACCCTTCACTCTGGCTGGTCTCACCGAGCCAGCGGGAATGAGCATGGTTTTTGGTGTTCGTATGAATGCCAATCAGGCCGTGGTTCTTGAACGTATTGATCTTTGGTCGAGCGTGAATAGTCGGTTTACGCGTGCGTATTGGAGTCGTTCGATGAATGACCCAACCTACAGTTCTTCCATTGCCCGCATAACGATGAGAATGGGGGCTCAGATCTCGCGCGCATGGAAGAGCCAGCAAGCTATTAAAGAGCAAGCCGACACTCTCAACTTGCTTGTGGACAAGAAAATTTCTGAGCGCGAGATGTCAATCATTGAAAATGTGTTAAAGGCTCAGGTCAAAGGGGCCACCGAAAGCGTTATTACGCCTGCAGAAGTCCGCAAAGATGGCATTGTCTACCGCACTTCCGCAGCCAAATCGAAGCAGTCCGAGATTGTTGCTCGCTTGTCGAAAGAGCTTCCGGCTTTGCAGACGCGGAGCCTGTCAGAGGGACCTGTCGATGTAACGATTATGTTCGGAGCTCCGCAGTAAGGAGCAGCATCCATGTCAGAAGACGACCTTATTTTTGGTCATACGCCTCAAATTCAGTCTGTTGTTTTTGACTCAGTTTTGCGCGTGCTGTTCGCGCAACTAAATCGCGCGTCTATTGAAGAAGTTTTAAACCAGCTCCTCACACTCGAGAACACAAT
>CAYWSV010000098.1:0-12595 GCA_964460155.1 uncultured Oligoflexia bacterium
TATGGCGGATTTTTTTGAAACAAAACGCGCAGAAACAAAAGAACCAGCAGGCGATGATGGTCAATTCATGTGGCCGACCAAGGGCCGAAAGATACGCAGTGACTCGGGTGGTGCAGGCTATTTTGGTGCACCTCGTGGATATGGACGCAGTCATCAAGGACTCGATATCGTCGCGGCTGTGGGAGAGCCTATTTATGCAACAAGGGCTGGAACGATTATCGATCCTGCGTACGAGTACTCCTATGGTAAAGTTCTCGATGTTCGCCATCAGGATGGATATTCGAGCCGATACGCGCATCTGACTTCGTTTAGTTACAGTCATGGAGCCTACGTAGGCAAGGGTGAGAAGATTGCAACGGCTGGCCGGACCGGAAATGCATCGGGCTCTGGAATTATTCCGCACCTACATTTTGAAATTCGTAAATTGGGGCGCTTATTGAATCCTGCGAAACTGCTGCCTTGATACGGTATCAGAACCAGCAGGAACAATTAAGATTGGTGGGCTCTTGCGCTTGAGCATTGCAAATCATCTTTCCCGACTGAACGGCGCGGACACGGCTATTGCTGTATTCCGCGCGTTCAACTTCTTCCGTAGAGACTTCGGCGGGGTTGAAGGGTTTTTCCGCCACTGACATGGTTCGAGTGCCGGCCTTTCCGCCTTGTTCGAGAGTCTTCTTCTCCCAATCAGCAACGAACTTTTTAGCGTCATCCCAAGTCATCTCTGCCATATCAGGCCAAAGTGCAGTGCCATATCCATCGGGATTCGAAAGTGCGAAGGAATATCCAACCACGTTGTAGCGAGGCGGAAGTTCAAAATTCCAGCGAATGGATACTTGCAGACCCTTGTCACCCAATTGCCAGAATTGATTCCAGTCGATGACGTGAGCGGTTGATGCAGGCCAGCGCGAGAGTGAATCAATTTTGGTGAAGCTTTCAGCCCAATCTGCAGGATGTGAACTCGTCTCCGAAAGTCGGGGGTGCGACTTGCATGTGGGTTTGAATGCCAGTGTCTGTTTCTCTTTCTCAGAGAGGGCGTTGAGCTGTGGTCCCCAATCCAAGGGTTTGAAAAAAACACCTCGAGTGAACGTCGTCTCGCCGTCCATCATTCCGTTTTCAAGTTTGTTGTGTGTGTCGTTGGTCTCGGTGTTCCCTTGTGAACTGCCTGCTGTTGGTCCTGAGGAAGACCGAGTTGTTGTATTACGAACCTGTTCGGTTGATGAAGCACCTTCGGAAGGCATTGCTGAATGTGTACCTTCTGCAGAGTCTGTTTCAGCAGGAGATTTTTTGTGCTCAACAGTTCGATAAAATCCAACACCTGCCGCAATCGACACGAGGAGCAATCCTCCTGCAAGCAGTAAACGGGTGTTGGATACACTCATGGGGATTGTCCTTTGAATTGGTTGACGTCATCAAACAATAACGTGATTGGCTCAAAACTTCGAGCTGGAATGTTCAAGAATCCCACGTCATGTAAATCTGACCTTAAGTTTCAGCGCAGATCTTAGTCTCGACATGTATTCCTCATCACTGATTGTGCATGCGCCCAGCGATTGTAAATGTTCGGTGAGGAACTGACATTCGAGCAGAACGAAGCCTTCGGTTCTCAGATGTTCAACAAGGCGAAAAAGTGCCAATTTTGACATGTTTTTTTCGAGATGAAACATGGATTCAGCGAAAAAAGCTCCGCCTAGAGATACACCATAAACTCCGCCTACCAACGCGTCTCCCCGGAAAATTTCAACGGAATGAGCAAAGCCAAGCTCATGAAGCTCGCCATAGGCTCTGAAAAAATCTTCCGTGATCCAAGTTTCGGGTCTTTCGGAGCATCTCTGCATAACGGATTTAAATGCGGTGTTTATTTTCGTTTGCAAATCTGTTCTGCGTAGTTCTTTGTGCATAGAACGGCTGATATGAAATTCATCGAGTGGAATGATGGCCCGCGGATCCGGACAATACCAGTTGATGAGATTCGGTTGCTGCGAGTCTGGCATGGGAAAATAGCCCTGAGCGTAGGCTAAAAGAAGAATTTCAGCATTGAGTTCTTGACCATCCATTTTTCCGTCCGCCGCAAAAATACCGTTCTAATTCTACACCGAGGTGAGCAACTGCGGAATCGGCTGCTTGACTGTCCGGTTGGCTGCGAGAAATGCTGCTAGCCCGGCTATTGTGCAGAGAATAGCAAGGGAGACAAGATACAGTGAAGGTTTTAAGCCAATAAGAAATGGAACAGGGTCAGTCAGAAAACCTGCATAATAAATGAACTGAACTTGATTAACAGCAAGAGAAAAAAGCACAGAAAATGCGGTTCCAACCAATGACCCCAAAAGACCTATCAGAAGGCCTTCAATAGTAAAAACAGTCCGAATGTCTTTTCTGAAAAAGCCCAGACTCCGCATTGTTCCAATCTCACGTCTACGTTCATTGACGCTTTTAACCATGGCATTAAGTACAGACATTCCAGAAATTGTGAGTATAACTACGCTCACCAAGTTTCTAAATGTTTCAAATAAACTCATCGTGCGTTTATACACGCGCGCAAGTATATGCTCTCTCCAGTCGAAGGCACGCAGCTCGAGGCCAGCCTCCTGAACAGCATTTTTAAAGTCGGAGACGAATTTATCAAAGGTCCCTGAGTTACGCAGTCGCAACCTGATGTGTGAGATGTCTTGCGTATCAAAAAGCTGTTGGGCCCGTTTCAAATCCATCATGAGATACCACGAGTCGATACCCCGCAGTCCAACACCACCCAGAGCACCAATTTTGACGTTGGTTGCATTGACCTGACCAGCCATGGTGGTCACGTTGAGTTGGATTTTCTCGCGATCACATTTAAACGGACGTTCTCGCGACTCATAGCCGCCGATTTGAGTCAGAATGCGTTCATTTGATTCAGTGACGCAGCCAAATGTGTCAGCAATATTCTGACCGATAAGCACATGTTCGGGAGTAAGTGTATCTAAGGGTTTTCCTGCGCGCACATTCCATGGCCACGAGGGCTGGCGCATCTTCAGGCCGTCTTGAAGATCGTATCCAAAACCCCAAAAGATGGAGCTTGTCTTACCGTTGTTGGCTAATCCACTGACGATGAGAATGGGGACATGTGCTTCGACAAGACCTGATTTTTCGAAAAAATGATTTAAAAATTTTTGTTCCTGAACAGTTATGCGTGAGTCTTCGAACTCGATGGGCTGGCCATTTTTTGTTTTCTCTATGAAAAAATCACCAAACATGCTTCGGTAGCGATAATTGTCCTCATAGAGCTCACCTACTACGCTGATATATCCATTGAACAAAGTCAGCGCAGAGAAGCCAATGGCGACTGATAAAATAGACCCTGTTGAATGACGCCAGTTTCTGAGAATGTTTCGAAAACCCATTTTTATGGTTTGCATGTTCTCAGACGTCTCCTAGGACACATGTGTATTAAGAAGCGATACAACGCGCTGCCGGCTTGTTTTGTAAGACGTCAGCCAACCTGCACCAGTTGACACCATCACCAGCAAAAGGCCAATCCACAAGCAGTGCACTGGAACAATCATCAACGTAATTTTCAATTGAGTTGAAACCCCCGGGACTTCGAACAAGACTTGGTTCGTGTTCACGAGAGTTCTTGTGATGTATGCAATTATGAATCCGATGGGTAAGCAGAGAAGGGAGAGAATAAACCCTTCAAGTGCAAAGATCCGTGTGATGTCTTTTTGTCTAAAACCTAATGCACGCAAGGTCCCCATCTCACGTGACCGTTCCAGTACACTCATAGTCATTGAATCCGAGACAGTGAGTGTAACAACGCTCACCGCAAGAGCGAGGAAAAATGCGCTCATGACGTAAATAAGATTCATAAATCCTGCATAGAATGGATTAACCGAAAGTTCTCGGTAGTGATGGACTTCAAGGTTGAGACCAGCGTCACTCAGAGCCTTGCGAAGTTTGACCGCTGCAGGTTCGGGGAGCTCATCCCAAGGCAGAAAAATCGTGATGTTTGTCACGCCGTCGGTTTCATAAAGTCTTTGTAATGCTTCCAGTGGCACGACTGCTGTGGATTCTTCAAGGAGCTCAAGTCCACTTGAATAGTGTCCAACAATCTCGGCGTCTATAGCAGAAAAGTCGTTTCGAAACGTGCGCGCAGCAAGTTGCACGTTGGAGTCTTGATCGATTATCGCAGCCGCGTCGTTCTCGGAGCAGTTGGGTGGACTCTTTTGACTCATTTCAGTCACGCCGGCCTGTGCGCTACGAATTTTACTTTTGCCTAGGTTGCGCGCGACTTTCTGAGTCACAATGATGGGGGTAATATCCGTGTGCTGCCAGAGACCCGTCCCCTTGCGTGATTCAAGAATCTCGGATGAATAGGCTCTCACAGATGGATGGGCTGTGATTTTTTTCTCGGTGGTTGGATCGATTCCCAAAATTTTTACAGGCCATGTTCGACAGCCGTTCCCGATGAGAGCAAATCCTTCGAGCGTTGCGCTTAAGGCCTCTGCCTGTGGAAATTGTTCAGAGACAATTTGTCGGATTTTAATCTGCTCGTCGGGATTCAATGTGTATTTTTTGGGTTGAAGCAGATGCTTTTCAACTGCGTCCGGTCGATAAACCGAAAGAGTGCCAACATGATTCAGATAAACGGACGTGGCTCTGAAAAATTTTTCGATGCGAGTGACGAACCCGCTCAGCAAGACCAATCCAGCATATCCCAAGACAATTGCACTTGCTGTCGCTAGATTTCGGCGACGATTACGTCCGAGATTTTTTGTGGCCAGAACAAGCTGCTTCCAAAACATGCTGACTTCCCGAATGACTTTTACAGCTTAGCAATAGGGTGAAAGGACAACCGGTAATCTTTGCAGTCTGTGCCGGCACGTGACACTTAGACTGCTGAAATGTTGCGACAAAAGAACATCATCTTCGTTTCATTCATTCCCTCTTTATCCTCTTGCAAACCGTTATGCTCAAAAAGACAGAAGGGGGTTATCTTTTTTGGGTTTTGATCCGGAAATTTCAGTTTACAAAATCCACCAGCGAGCAATGCTGCTGTTCACAGCCTTTTTTTCTGTTTTTGCCGCACATGCTGAAGATTTCGACCCGTTCGCTTCGGAACAACTTCCCGAGCGCACCTCAAAACCTCAGCCGGTGCCTAGAAATCCCGAGTCTGCAACACCTCAGCCGGGGCCTAAAAATCCGGAGACTGCAAAACCCAGAAAGACAAAAAAAAGCCCGAAAAAAGAGTCAGTCAAAAAGCAAGTTGAAATTGTCGCACCTCCCCCGCCGCCACCACCACCTCCTGCACCCAAGGTAGGTGATCTTAAGTTGGAGATTGGGCTTGAGAACTACAACACGTTCAGTTACATCAAGCCTGTATTCGATAGCGCGCAGTACACCGAGAATCAGATTCTTATTCCTTTTGGTGACCTTCACACGCGCCTGCGCCCGAGCATAAAACTCACAGCTGGCAGAGCATTTTCACTTCACACGCGACCCTACTTCGAGATTCGTAATCAGCAGGCTTTTTTGTCAGACAAAAAAAGGAAAAGTAAAACTGATTTTTTGTCTGATATGGGCGAAAGTGTGTTCAACTTGAACGTGTCGAATAGGGTCAGCCTAACGGCGGGTCAGGAAAACTTTCAGTGGGGTGGTGCCGAGCTCAATGGTCCATCAAATTGGATTTACCGTTCAACGGAACTCGCAGAGTCGATTACAAGAAATCCACAAACTCAGGTTCGAACACGTCGCACTGTAAGATTGAATTTCAGCGCAGGGCAGTCATTCAATGTTGTTGCAATTGCGGAGTTCGACCCCGAGAAACGAACAATGCCTGGTATTTATGAAGGTCGACGTTTTCTCTTAAAGCCTGAGGTCTCGTGGAATTCGGGAGCCGACTATTTCGGCTTTGTTGTGGGTGGTGCCGAGAGGCAAAAATTTCCCTTCTTCGGCGAGTACACGTCGGTCAATATCGGCGATTCAATGGCAATTTATATCGACGCTGCACATTATAAAGGGTCCGACCTCGTGCGACCTCAAACAGTTATTGTTCCTTCGCAATTGGGCCCGCAAAAGATAACCATTCTTGCTCAGCCTGATCTTGATTCGGATAAGCTCAATCACGAGGTTCTTTTGGGTCTGCGTTACGCTTTTGTTAACGGCACCGAATTGCGATTCGAGGGCTACGCCAATTCGGCCGGATATTCTCTTACTGAAACGCGACTGGTGGAGGATCTTTATGACGCAAAATCACCCTTGTTCCCGATGTATTTTTTTCCGGGTGGTGAAACTCGTGCACAAAGAAGTCTGTTTTTTTCAATGAGAAGAAATAATTTTGGAAAAAACAAAAACTGGACAGTTCTCGGACGCTACTGGAAACCAATAGCTGACTCATCTGGAGGTGCTGTGGTGTACACTGATTATGGGATTACCGATAACGCGACCGTGTACCTCGCTGCTGGAGGATTTCATGGTCCGCTGATTTCGGACTCTTCACTGGCGCAACGTTTCGTTATTACGTTGGGGCAAAAATATGTTTGGTGAAACTCCTATCATTGAGCTGCACGAAGTTCATAAATCCTATCAGTTGGGCAAGACACTGACGCCCGCGTTGCGTGGTGTCGACCTCAAACTTTGGGCGGGTGATTTTACGGCTGTTGTGGGAGCATCTGGTTCAGGCAAAAGCACTCTACTCAACATTGTTGGGTGCATCGATCAACCCGACTCCGGTGAGGTTTTTGTTCAAGGCCGCTCTGTATTGAGTTTGTCAGACAATGATAAGAGTGAACTTCGCAACCAGAAGATTGGTTTTATCTTTCAGACGTTCAATCTTATTCCAGTCTTGAATGTGTATGACAATATTGAATTACCGCTGACTATTCAAAAGAGCATTTCTTCCATCACTCGCAGACAGCGAGTGATGGAGGCTTTGGAAAGAGTGGGGCTTCTTGAATTTGGAAAGCATCTTCCTGATCAGTTGTCTGGGGGGCAGCGCCAACGTGTGGCCATCGCCAGAGCGCTTGTCACGAATCCTTCGCTTGTTCTTGCCGACGAGCCGACAGCGAATTTGGATTCGGTGACGGCTCACAAAATTATCGATTTAATGCTTAAGATAAATGAAAGCACAAAGGTCACGTTTTTGTTTTCCACTCACGACGAAAAACTCATGAGTCGAGTTAAGAATATCGTTCGCATTCAGGATGGGCGATTGGTCAACAGTGATGTGGGTGGCCAGACCGCCGACAATGGGCTTTTGGCAGGATAGGAAGACACAACTATGACTGTTTTTAATGGAAACCTTTTGAAAGCATCTTTAATTCTTCCGAGTCTTTTTTGGATTCATTCGGCTCATGCGAATTTGACGCCAGCGGCTGTGAAAGAACTCATGCAAGCATCCGATCGTTATCGTGGTGGACTTGCTGTTGGGGTCACGTGGGATATCACAATTACCACAGTTGAAGACGGAGACACATCGACCTCGCAATACACTGTGCGGGCAAAAGGCGTAAATGCTCTTGCTGAATGTACACAGCCGGCGCGCTGCAAAGGCGAGGTTGTTTTATTCAACAATAGGAACCTGTGGTTTTTGAAGCCGGGAGTGAAGAAACCAGTGGCAATCTCTGCTCGACAGCGATTGAGCGGACAGGCTGCCAATGGTGATATTGCATCTACGAATTACGCACGCGATTACGATGCAGTTTTTGAAAAAGAAGAAAGCGTTGGCGGTGCGCCTGCGTTCGTTCTGATGCTCAAAGCCAAAGATAAAAATGTGACCTACGATAAAATTCGCTATTGGGTCTCAAAGAGCAAGAAACTCGCACTGAAAGCGGAGTTTCTTACGCTTCAAGGAGAACTCTTTAAGAGCGCAACGTTTGAGTACAACAACAGTCTCGTAAGTGGTGGAAAAAAGATTCCCTTTGTCAGCGGCATGAAGATTACGGATGCCGCATTTCCTAAAAACGTTACAACAATAAAATATGAGTCGCCGAGGGAGGAAGCCCACGACGACTCAATTTTCAACATCAACAACGTTGCTCGCTGACCAGAGTGACTTCATTCACCCTTGGGTCCGACGTGGTGGATTCTTAGAGACCCATTGAGAGTTCAGGAACCCAGAGAAGTCTCTCGTCTTCAACCGACATTGGTGCGCTCTCGTAGGGTGTGTCCAAGTCGGACACGTCTTTGATAGATTGCGCAATCGCTTGCGAAACGGTCATCGTTCGAGCCAATTCAGCGGCGCGAACAGCGCGATCGCGGTTCACAATTCCTGACGACTTCACTTTGTCTGCCAGCCAGTCGCGCTTATCGACCGTTCCCATGATGATGCGCTTGAGATCATAAACGCTGAGGTCAGGGTTTTCGTCTTTGATAGCGGCAGCAACTTGCGTCACGTACGGTGCAGCCTGACTTGTACCGCTGAGAACGAGCTCACCTCCACCCGGCATTTCGGATGTGATGCCCACGCCTGGAGCGGCAACATCGACCATCTGACGACCATAGTTCGAGAACACAGCGAGTCTGCTGCGTCCAAGAGTTGCTGCGACAGTGATTGTGTTTGCAGCGCGCGCGTTTGCTGGTGATGCGGGAAGAATATCGTTGTCGGTGCCGTCGTTACCAGCAGCCATAACAAGCAGAGTGTTGGGTGCCAAAGACGCCCACTTTGTTGAATTTTCAGCAAGCTTATTCACGAGGAATGACGCGTAGCTCGTGACTTCTTCAGCTGTTGGTTCGCGGCCAAGAACAGCCTTCAGCAATGGCTTCACGATGTTTTGAGCGGCAGTCGTGCTGACGCCCAATGAGTAGTTGGCAACGTCCGTCTTCTTATCGTTCAAATACAAAGCAACTTTGACGAACTGTTGGCTTTGAAGTTCTGCGAGCTTCGACAAACCAGCTTTGATACCAATGTCGCGCACTACGGGCCATACTGTGTCCCAGACTTTCGCGAGGAATCGCGCAGCAGCCTTCGCGTTGTCGCCGATGCCATAGATGCTGTCGGGTGCGAGTGGGTTTTCCGTTGGAATCAACTTGAGGCCCATGAGTTGAGCGTCGGAGTTCTTGCGTGCAGTAATCCCTGCAACGTGAGTTCCGTGAACAAAGTTCCCGAACACGCCCAGTTTCTTTCTGAACTCGGGGTTCTCAAGGCTCTGCTTCAACCAAGCCTTCTCTTCTTCAGTGACTGTGCCTTCGAGAATCTTCTTTTGGATCTCGAAAAATTTGGGCGTTTCAGGTGGAAACGTGTTCAAGTATTTGGTTTCAAGCAAAATGCCGCTGTTCTGAACAAAGTTCCAGCCATGAACGTCGTCCACATAGCCATCTTGTTCGTCGTCGAGATTGTTTGCAGGAATTTCACCCGGGTTGGTCCATGTTTTTTGAGTCAGGTTTGGGTGTTTTACGTCGAGACCGGAGTCAACAACACCGATGATTGCAGCCTGAGCTGAAAGCTGAACCGAACCAAGAACAAGTGCGAGTGCGAGTGGAAGTACTCTCATGGCAACTCCAAATGAGTGACGTCTGGGGGCATTTTGTCTGCCGACAATAACAGCATCCAACAGGATGGCAAGTGTTTGGGGTTTGGGGATGTTTGTTTTTTCTAAATATTCAAAATGTCAATACTTAATTCAATTAATTGTTATTTTTAAAATTTAAATTCCGATACTCCGGCATTCCGAGTTGAGGGTGCTGCGGCGATGATTTTCAAAGACAGCAAAGCATCTGACAGAGATTCCAAGAAATTTGGGCATAGTGTCGTTCAAAGTCCTCGTGTCGCAGGGCGGAGCGAGGGCGGTTATCTGCTGGTCTTCGCGACCATCATAGGTTTCCTGCTGGTCGCGAACTACCTTTTGGGGCAGGCGCCCAGTAAATCCGAGCCTGTGCAGCTCTCCTACATGACGGAACCTTTGGGGCGGGAGGTGTCACCGGCGGATGCCCTCGCCAAACTCAACGCAGGCGAGTTCAAAACCTACACCGGTGGAACGGAGACACTCGATTTAGGTTACATGCGCGAAGGGGTCTGGGTTCACATGACCTTTCGCAACGAGAGCCTCTCGAAGGCCGAAAGATTCGTGCTCCAATTGAGACACACATATATTAATGGTTCGTTTTCTCCATTGAAGATGAACACATCCGAAACTTCTTCGAAATCATTTTCGATTGAGAGCACCAAGGAATTTACGGATAAACTTTTGCCACGCTCTCAGGGGCTCAATGATATCCGACATGTTTCGTTTCCGGTTGTTGTTGCTCCAACGGGCGAGTTTCACGCGCTCATTCGTTTGAAAGCACACGTCATGAGTGTGCCATTTCTCTTGTTGGCAGAGAATGATTTTCTCAGTTCGATTGTGCGTGAAATGGTTGTGACTGCGTCTCTGTTTGGTGGCTTGATGCTGCTTGCTGTTTACAACGCGATGGTTGGTTTTGCGCGCAGAGAACATGAATTTATTTTCTATGGTGGCTACGTGGCATCAATTAGCCTCATGATCGTGGCCATCAATGGCAGTGGCCACATGTTCATTTGGCCTGATATGCTTTGGTTGCATTACAATTCTGCCAATCTGCTCATTAACCTTTGCTGTATGACTTACCTTGCATTCACATTGGCTTTGTTCAGGCATGATCCTCTCAAGGGAATCGAGCGAAAGATTTGGATCGGGATGTTTTCCGTCTGTGCAATTGGACTCATTCTGCAGTTAGTTGAGGGTGGATTCTTCGCCTCAATCGAGGCCAATATGATTGTGCTTGCAACATTGTGTGCAAGTCTTGTGCGGGCATGGCGTGCTCGACCTGTTTACGGTCGGATTGCAAATCTGTTTTTGTTGTCTGAGGGCATGTTGTTTCTGGGTGCCGTTGTTTATTGCGTGAAGATGTTTGGCTGGCTGCCTTCAACGCCTTTTACCATCAATATTGTGACTCTTGCTGCAACACTCGAAGGCATTCTCCTTTCCTTTGTGTTGTCTGAAAAAATGCGCCGAACAATGAATGAACGAGAGATTGCCATGGAGCAACTTGCAGAAGCTCAGCAACATCTCGAAGCCAGTGTTCGCGACCGCACGCTTGCCCTTGCGGCACGTTACACGTCTCATGAGGTTCTCAATCCTGTTTTCGCCATTCGATTGAAGGCCGAGAGAATTCGAGATGAAGTTCTGATTCAGGTTGCGCGTAAAAATTCCGAAAATTCAGCCTTAGAACAGCAAGTCCTGACAAAGGTAAACGAGATCTTCAAACTTATTGATTCGATTATTCATACGATTCGGGCGATTAAAACACTTGCGGGTGATGGGAATCGAGAAGACGCTGTGCGCGTTGATGTGCGCTCGGCATTCGACGATGCCTTGCGAATGTTGGAAGCAAAGGCAGTTCAAGTCAACTGCAAAATTGACTTCGATTTTCAGGGCCAGCAGCATGTTCTGGCTCGCCGAAGTGATGTTGTTCAGGTCCTCATGAACCTCGTTTCCAATTCAATGGATGCAGTGAGCTCAGAACAAGAGAAATGGATATGTATCGGAAGTCGAGTCGTAAAAACCGTGACTGACAACAAAGAGTCTGTCTGGGTTGAAATCGACGTTATTGACAGCGGTGCAGGTCCGCGGGCAGACGTTCGGGATCGGTTGTTTGACGCCGAAGTGACCACAAAAGACGCTGGCGGTGGCATGGGGCTTGGGCTTGCCTTTTGTCAAAAACTGGTGCGCAGAAACAATGGTGAGATTGCATTCGATGCAGCCTCTGCTCGAACCCGTTTTTACTTCCGACTGCCGGCAGCTGAGCAACTTTTGCTCCCCTCATCCGATCGCGGCGCGCGCAGAGCTGCCTGATTTGTTGCTCGTTCTCGTCTTTAAATGAGCCCCTTGAGCATAAAATTCCAATATAATCGGGGCATGATTTGTGCATTGTAGAACCATAAACTCTTGCGTGAAACGAATGGATTCCCGGGGAAGGTGGGCATGAGTTTTCCTCCATATCCAAACTCACCGAGCATGACTTCTCCGATACCGGTGATGAATGGGCACGAGGTGTATCCATTGTATTGGCGTGGCAGTGGAGTCTGCGCACCTTTTTTGAATAATGATAAGATATTCTCTGCGACGACTTCAGCCTGCGCACGAGCAGCCGCTCCTGTTTTGAGACTGGGCACGCCTGCAACATCACCAACACCAAAGATATTTATGAAATCTGCGTGTTGAAGTGTCTGTGGATTCACTTTGAGCCAATTTTTAAATGGACCCTCGGCGAAATGGAGATTTGAAGCTGCAATAAACTGCGGAGCTTTCATATGCGGAGTGATATGCGCAAAATCATATTTAATCGTTTTAATATTTCTCTGAGCAGCGGCTTCAGTGCGCGGCGTGAGGTGAAGCTCCTGATTGCGGATATCAATTTTGGCAACTTCATGTTCGAATAATATTTCTGTTCCCCGTTTTTTCGCGACTTCGGCAAGCGCTTGCGCATAGCCATTGACCACAAAAAGACTTGAATTTGGGGTAATAAAAATGACTCGGGAAACCTCACGTACGCCGTTGCGGCGCAGAATGTCATCTGCAAGATTTAGAATTTTTAGCGGAGCCGAAGGGCATTTGATTGGGCCCGAGGGCATCGAAAACACCATCGTGCCGCCCATGAACTGACT
>CAYWSV010000099.1:0-9680 GCA_964460155.1 uncultured Oligoflexia bacterium
TTGGACTACGTGATGCATGGGCAGTGGGATTTGGTAAAAAACACACTGCAATTGTCTGGATGGGGAATTTTGATAATTCATCTAGTTCTGCGTTGGTGGGTTCCCACGTAGCTGCACCATTGCTTTTTGATTTGCTCGAGGCTCTTGATGGTCGAAACGACGATGCACACGCGGCATCGAGGCCAAGTAATGTGGGACCTCTTGAAGTGTGTGCGTTTTCAGGATTGCCCGTGGGTGATGCTTGTGAGCAAAAGCGAACCGTTCTCTCTTTGATGGATAAGATTCCGGCCGAACGTTGTCCTTACCACGTTCATGTTGATGTTGATCTCAACACTCAACTTGCACTCACGCCAATGTGTCGAATTGGCCGAAACTATGAAACACGTACCTTTATGAGACTCCCGACCGAGGTCCGTCGTTGGCTTTCAGACACGTCACAAAATCTGCCTCATCCTCCAAAGCTCGCAGCGTTCTGCACAAAACCTCAGGGAACTCGAAAAGCAAAAATCATTTCACCAGACGATGGTCAGATTGTTCTACTCATGAGTGGGCTTGAACCCGACCAACAGAAAATTCCGCTGGAGGCAGAACTTCCGCCCGATTCTGAAGAAGTGAGTTGGTTTGTGAATGGACAATTTTTAGGAACAACGAGTGATCATGAACGGCTCTGGTGGGTGCCCAAAGTGGGAGATCACGAAATCGCCGTGTCCGTAGACAACGGTCAGGTGAGTCGGCGAAAGTTCAAAGTCCGCGTACCGTGAGTTTCTAAAGATCGAGATTGGCCGAAACTGACACCACCCATTCTTGCGCGCGACCTTCGATGCGATCCAGACCAGACATGAGTTCAGGCGAGAGCTGTGAATTTCTGAGCTGATTTGCAACAGACGTGGGAATTCCACCCGTGAATTCTCCAAGTCCTCCGGTGCGGGTGAGCGACACTATAAGATTCGATCTCATGTCGAGTTTTTCGGTCCATCCAGCGCGTGCGAGCCAGCTTTTATCGGTCATGTTCCAGAGGCCTGAAAGCAAAAGAGTGGAATCATTCAGAGTGCCAGGCTGAACGAGGACAAGATTCGCTCCAAGATATCTGTTGGCTAGATACAAGCGCTGCGCTTGTCCGCGCACGAACGACATCGCTTCAGAGACAACGTCGGAGCTGCCAAAGTCATTCCAAAAATATTCGACGCTCAGGTTCGCACTGTCGCTTTCGGAGTATTTTAAGTCATAGCGCAAGCCCGTAACGACCTGAGCGATGCTCTGATTTTCGCGCGAGAAGCTCTCAACCTTCCGTGAACCATCTTCAGCAACCACAGATTTATAGAATTGTCGTGGACTTTTTCGAGTCCATGCAGCTTCGGCGATGACATCAAATGGCCCTGCGGACGTATTAATGTCGACACCAAACTGTTGAGGTTGCCGGCGGCCTCCGGCGGCTGTCGCAGTTATCTCACCCGTGAAGTTGCCAAGGCCGTAGTTGATCTCGGCACGTGCAGCGAGCTTTGGGTCATGTGCAGCCGTTGTGTTTTCAAAGCTCACCAAAGCGTAAAGGTTGTTGCCAGATTTTTCGAAGGGAAGATGGAGTTTAAGCAGCTTGGCTCCCGGGCGTACATCATAATTGGCCAATGGATCTTTGGGTTGTACGGCAAGAAAATCGGTTGGATTCCAAAATGTCGCCGCGCCCCATTTAAGTTTTTGTTGTCCTAGCGTTGTGAACAATCCGCTGCTGCTGTTCCATTTGACCCATGTTTCATAGATCGCAAAATTGAAACCAGACTGCGCACCTGCCTGCTGAGAAAGTGCACCTTTAATAAATCCACGCACATTGTCCGAAGGGCGTGCGTCCAAATAAAGTTCTGCACCTGTGGTCGACACAAGAGTCGAGTCACCCAGTGTTTGTCCGCTGTTTTTAAGGAGTGTGGTGTTCACTTCGAGTCGGCCGCCCAAGGTGAGCTGATCGGTCTGTGTGCTGCTCTTAATGGGTGCGTCCACTGACGGAACCGCGAGCGAGGATGCTCCAGAAGATGAACCTGCGGGCGATGATGCTGCAGGGGCTGTCGTACTGGGCACAGGAGGTGTTGGAGCTTTGCTTTCGCCGCCAAACATTTCTTCCTCAAGAGAGTTTGATGCGGCAAAAGATTGGTTGCACCACCCAATCGTTACAACGACGCAGAACGCAGGGAGAACGAAAAGTGAACTGAAATTTTTTCTGTGTTTCATCGACTCTGTGACTCCAGCCATGCCTTGGTGAAGATGTTTGGGGGCAACGCGTCCAAATTGACATCGCGAAGAACGACTGTTGTTCCATTGCCTTTTTCAACTTCATCGATAATGCGAATTTCGCGAGGGATGTAGACATCCGCTCCTTTAGATTTGCTAAAGCGCTTTTCCCAAGCTGGATAATAGATTGTTCGCAAAAGTTTATCCGACAGAGAACGTTCCTGACGTTTGAGAATATTTTTCGAGGCTTTGTCGACCCACAGATGCAACACGGGGCTGGCAACATCTGCCTCTGTTTTTGCGTTCAGCAAAATATGATGAACTTCAAATTTACCGAGTTTTTCATTGGCAACAAATTTAGATGTGTATTCGTCCGAGAGTCTTGATTCATCGAAATCGGAACGCCGTGAATTCGTGCCGCCAATTCCAGAACGGTCGGTTCGGCGCTCCCACTTACCGAGTGCGGGTTCATAAAGAAACAAGTTTTTGTCGAGTCGAAGGTATCCTTTGCCGGCTTCGCTTTTGGGTTTGCTAAAAAGAAGCATCCATTTGTCGTCGGCATCTCGGCGAAAAACTGTGGCTTCAAAAGCCTGAGTTACCTTGCTTTTTTCACTTTGTTCGATGAACACAACCGATTTGTAGTCGCCGGAGTTGCGCTGCCGATTGTCTAGTTCGGCAACAAGTGCTTTGAGTTCGCTGTCGTTCAGTGCCCAAGCTTGAGCAGGAAGCAGCATTCCCAGTCCTAAGATCGCATTCAGACAAATCAGACGAAACATAAATATCTCCTTTACTTTCCTTGATTCAGCGCCTGCACCGGTGGCATGCGGCTCGCCTTTTGCGACGGGTAAAATGCAGCAACAGCTGTTAAAAGAGGCATGAAAATAACAGCGGTTAAAATGTGTTGTGGTTGCAATGCGAGCCTAACGACGTCGGTCATCAGGAACACGCGGAGCCCCGAATTGGTGATCGGGATCTGCGAAACATTCACGAGAGTGACAAGAACAACGCCAATAAGAGAGCCAGCCAGTGCACCGCCCAGACCCAAGAGTGCGGCTTCGAGCATGAACAGCTGGCGAACCTGATTCATCTGCATACCAATGGCTCGCAGTGTGCCAATCTCTTTGGTGCGTTCCCGAACAGTCATCCACATACTGTTAGCAATACCGGTGGCAATGATGAGTCCCAGAACCGCAACAAGAAAGATGGACAAACCATTCAAGCTCGTGACAATCCAATTGATGAAGGAAACTTCATCATCCCATGTTGTGAGATCGAGGCGCAGTCCGCGCCAATCCTGTCCGACAATTTTCTGAAATTTAAAAAAGAACGGACGTGGGTCATGTTCGAGAATCTGAAAACCAGCTTTGCTCAGAACACCTTCGAGTTGTTTGCGCACTTCGTCGGCTCGACGAATGTCTTTGAGATAAACCCAAACAGCTCCGGTGGTGTCGTTGCCGCGGCGGTCGAGGTCAAGCACCGTTTGGCGAGGAACAAAGACGCTAAAGTTGCTGAGAAAGCCCATATCACGCGCCACAGCAACAACAGATAAATCAACCGAGTTTGTTTGTCCGCCGTTGGCTTCGGTAATGAATGTGAGCGTGTCGCCAACATCTGCACCGAGCTTTTTGGCTTGGGCAGCAAAGATGAGAATCGTGTTGGGCTGACCAAAAGCAGACATATTCCCAAGGATTTTGTTTTGTCCGCCCTTTTTGTACTCGGCCTGCTCGGCAAGCTTGATGTCTTTCAGGAAGCCGGACTCTTCAAGGATCATGCCGTTGAGGCCCGTATTAAACGAGCCCGATGGACCAATGAGGCGTCCCCAGCCGCGTGCTCGATCGGTCACAGCGGCTAAACCAGTAACATTCTCGCTCACCAACTGACGGATTTGAGTGCGGTTGGTGATCAGTGGAGTCGCTGAATTCGAGCGCTGTTTAAAAAAGCCCGCAACATTGACGTGGCCTGTACTGGTGAGAGTCGAAGCCTCGATCAAACGATCAGAGACTCCCCGACTGATGCTCAACAGCAGCAGCAATAAAAGCGAAACAAAAGCAATAGCCGAACCAAGCAAGAGAGTGCGCCGGCGGGCTTGAATCAGGTTACGAAAAGCAATGAGCAGGAATGTCCACATGGTATATTACTCCCTATCCTGCATCGCCGCGGCGGGCGAAATTCGACTGGCCATAAAAGCTGGATACAGCGTAAAGATGAGCGCCAAAATCGAGACGACAATGGGCGCCACTATGGCCGTGCTTACAGAAACGTTTGGATAGAGGCGCGGACCTCCGAAAATAAAGCTGACAAAGTCAGAAGGGGAGGCGAGGCCGCGCACGTTGAGTAGCGTAAGTAAAGCGACTGCAAGCAAAGAACCAATGACGCTTGCCAGCAGGCCGATAGTCATTGTTTCAACAAAGAACATGCGCAACACGAAAGTCCTCTGCGCACCTATGGCGCGTAGGGTGCCAATTTCACGCGTGCGTTCGATTGTGGTCATCATGATTGCGTTATTGATGATTGCCATTGCGACTATCAAAATGATGGCAACAGCGACGAGCAAAACAACCCGAATGAGAGTCACAAGCTGTCCCAACGTGCCCGACGCTTGTTTCCAGTCAACGACCTTCAGATTCAGGCTCGCACGTTTGAGTTGCTCCTCAATTTCAAGGCGCGTGGCATTCAATTTGCGCGGGTTTTTGAGAATAATTGCCGCGTTAATGGTCATTCCGGAGTCGAGTTCCTCAGCGGAGTATCGGCCTGTTTGTGTGCGTTTAAATTCCAATGCCGGAGCAGCGGTTGGCGCTGCAGAGGTGGGTGCTGTATCAGCGGCACGGGTTTCGATTTGAGTGTCTGAGCCAAACAGCGAGTCTTCGAGATTAGCTGAATTTTCAATGGTTTTAACTGCAACCTGTTTGCGGATTTCTTCGAGCTCTTTTTGACCTTCATCACTCATGCGGCCATAAAGTTCTCGGTAACTGACAAGGTCCACAAAGTTAAAAGCACCCGCTAAGTCCGAGCTCTCCAATCCGTCGAACTGATAAAGACCGTAAATCTTGAGTGGGACGGTTTTGAGGAAGCCGCTGCGCGTGTACGAGCGAAGATTGATCGTGTCACCCACATTGAAACTGTACATGCGGATTTTGGGTGCGATGGTTTTGTAAAAGAATTCGAACCGTTCCTGTAAATTTTCATCACTGACAGTCAAAAACTCTTTCAACAGAGTTTCAAGACTCTGTTCGTTAGATTTCATGAAGGTTTGCAGCTCTTTGAGAGTTTCGGAACGTGCAGTGCCATTGAGTTGGACAAGAACTTCCAAATACTGCTTCGGCAAATCCGTCGCGAAAGTTTTCAAAGAGACGTCATCCTGTATCGACTTTCTTTGGATGATTTTCCCTTTGTAAAGATTGTCGAAACCGCGGGCCACGATGTTCTTGAATTGAAGTTCGTAAATCCGGTAGCTAATGAGTATTCCTCGCTCACCTGTAGGAATATTTTCGCCTGCGACGATTTTGAACTTCTTAAACACATCAGCGAACCGCGAGGGATTCGTACCCATGTAGCGCAAATAAAGAGGCTCTTTTTCGCCCGAGAGGGGGGCGATTTTGGACTCCAAAAAGATCATCACTGATTCAGAATCGGTCTTGAGTTTGTCCCAGAAGGAGTCTGACAAGGCGGTTTCGACATCAGCAATCTGTTTTTGTACATCGTTTGAGTTGCTAGCGATCTTGATTTCATTTTCAAGATCCGCCCGCACAGTTTTCAAGTTTTGTTTGATAGTTTCAGTCATTGCGGCAATATCCGCTTCACGACCAGATTTAACGACCGAGCGAAAACGCTCGAACAATTCATCGAGCAAATTTCCGCGACCAATGATCGCGTTTTCGAAACCCATAGGTACGATATTTGCAACATTTGGGTTTTTGAGAATTTCGTCGCGAACATTTTCGAACTTTGGAATTTCACCCAGATCATCGCGACCAAAAAATCCGCTGCCAAAAAGTGCGAGTTCGTCTTTTGCATCTTGCGAGTACACCTGCAGATGTCCTGCAACGCTACCAATGATGCTTTGCGACATCGTGTTTTCAATGCTGCCCAAAATAGACAATCCGAACACGACCAAAAAGCTTCCGGCCAGAAGGATTCCTCCAACCACAGCTGTCTTAACTTTGTGTAGGGCTAGGTTGCGGATAGCCACGAGCAATAGAACTTTGAGTTCTTCAAACATGGCTTATTTCCTTATGTCTTCGATGACGCGGCCATCCTGAAGACGAACGATGCGTTTAGCGTGCTCAATGACCTTTGGGTCATGAGACGAGAAAATGAACGTCGTCTTTTGTTTCTCGTTCAGGGAGCGCATGAGCTCGATAATTGTTTGGCCCGTTTCAGAGTCAAGGTTGGCCGTTGGCTCGTCTGCAAGAACAATTTTGGGCTGCGTCACCAATGCACGCGCGATTGCGACGCGCTGACGTTGTCCGCCCGAGAGTTCGTGTGAACGATTTTTAGCTTTTGCGCCCAGGCCCACTTGTTCGAGAAGTGCATTGACTCGCTCCGCTCGTTGCGCAGCGGTCATTCCTCCTTTGAGAAGGAGCGGCAATTCGACGTTCTGAAACACCGACAACACCGGGACCAAGTTGAAACTTTGAAAGATGAAGCCAAGCGTATTGAGCCTCAATTGGGTTTGTTCTTTATCGGACAGAGAATTTGTTTCTTTGCCCTCGATACTGACACTTCCTGTTGTTGCCACGTCCATGCAGCCAATCAAATTGAGAAGAGTTGATTTGCCACAGCCAGACGGGCCTGCGATCGTCGTAAATTCACCTTCGGCAATGGTCAGGCTGATGCCGTGCAGAGCACGGACCATGGCTGAGCCCAATGGATAATCTTTGATAACATTGCTCAGAACAACTGACATAGGAACTCCGTGGCAAGCAAATGCAGGTGTCGTTCCCTGCGTGGAGCCCGTATGTTAGTCCGGAATGGTCAGCATTCAAAATATTTTTAGGAGTTATTCTGAAGATTGGCCGCGTGGCTATTCCCATTGGAAAAGCCATGAACTGATGGCTATGAAAACGAGGCTGAGACCGCCTAAAAGAACAAGATGGCCGCTAACATCTGCAAGGCCAGCTCCTTCCGTAATGATTGCTCTCGTTGCATCGACTAAATGAGTCAGTGGGAATATTTGTGCAATTTTTTGCAGAATCGGGTTGGTTCCTTCGAGCGAAAACCAAACACCCGAAAAAAGCATCATGGGCCAAGTTAGCACATTGAGCAGGCCGCCGGCAAACTCCTCGCTGCTGATACGCGATGCGACCACCAGAGCAAGTGAGATCATGCACAAAGAGCCGAGAAGTAGAGCAATAAAGAGATCGATGTAGGAACCAATCATTTGAACGTTCACTAGCAAGCGGCAGCCGACGAGAACAATGACACACGTTCCCATCATTAACATGAGCCGGCTAGCGACCTGAGCGGCTAAAAATTCAAAAGCAGTGACAGGCGTGGCCTTGATGCGTCTGAGCACTCCAGCCTTTCTATATCGAACAATGACGTATCCGACACCGAACAGCGATCCAAACATGACATTCATGCTCAAAAGGCCAGCCAGCAACCAGTCGACGTAGCGAATCTCACGACCGCTCACCTGCTCGCGGCTGATGTGGCCGCTGTGCTGCAGGCTGCTTGAGGTCAGCATTTTTTCGAGCAAATAGCCCTTAGGAGATGATGAGTTAATCCAATATTTAGGATTATCGCCCGTAATAAGCACCATGTCGATTTGGTGTCGTTTGAGTTTTTCTATTGCCGGTTGAGTGTCGTTGATCTCGATGAACTGAATATATTTTGTTGATAAGAATTCGAATTTTTGTGTTTCGATTTTTTGCACGGCAACTTTAAAAAGATCTTGGTCTTTTCCAGAAAACGCAAAAGAAAAACCAATAATAATCAAAAATGGGAAAAGGAGGCTCCACGTCATCGAGCCTCTGTCGCGCACGAATTCTTTATTACGGACGTTGAGTAAGGTTAAAAATCGTTTCATTCGCGTAACTCCCGTCCGGTCAGATGAAGAAATAGATCCTCAAGAGTGGCCGAGCGGACCGACATGCGATTGAGGCTGATGTCTTTTTGAATGAAAGAAGCCAACGCAGACTTCACATCTGGAACATGAAATTCAATTTGCGTGTTTTTTCTGTGAAAGCTGAATCCCAAAGACTCAGGAGAACAACCCAATAAATCTTCCTCGGGTAGCTCGATGTACTGCCCTTCGAAATATTGCTTAAGCAGATCTTTGGGCTCTCCCTGAGCAATGATTCGTCCTTTATCCATGATAGCGATTTGATCACACAAAACGTATGCTTCTTCCATGTAGTGTGTGGTGAGGATAACGCTTTTGCCTTCGGCTTTAATTTTGCCGACCAGCGACCACAAATTCCGACGCGCCTGAGGATCGAGGCCGGTTGTGGGTTCATCGAGGAAAACTAATTCAGGATCGTTTACAAGAGCCAATGCGAGCATGAGGCGTTGGCGTTGACCACCAGAAAGCTTGCGGTTGTCTCTGTCGAGGAAATCCTCAAGAGCACAGAGTTTAATAAGTTCATTAATGTCACGTGGCGCTGAATATAGATTTGCGAAAAGTTGCAGACATTCACGAACGGTTAGGAAATCCTGAAGTGAGGTGTTTTGAAATTGAATGCCAATCTTGTGTTGCAGCGCTCGGGTGAGCGGTTGACCCGCAAATAGTACGTTACCTGCTGAAGGAGGAATAATCCCCTCCATCATTTCAATCGTCGTTGTTTTGCCCGCTCCGTTTGGACCAAGAAGTCCAAAACACTCTCCTCTTCGGACCTGAAAGCTGACGTCTTCGACAGCGAGAACGTCTTTGTATTGTTTTCTGAGATGCCGGGCCTCGATGTGTGCAGTGTTCATCTTTTTCTCTGTATGAATCTGTTTTTATTTAAGATTATAAACATTTTTTCAAGAAAATAAACTCAACATCCGAAACCATTGAGCTGTTTGATTACGGGGGAGAGTATGGCTTTGCGAATCATTCTTCCAGTGCTCGCGATTGTATCTGCCTCGGCGTGTGTCTTGCAACAACGAACACCAACTGCAGTGACCCAGCAAGCGACAGACTCGGGCGTGACAGTCCCCAAGGATTCAGTCAAAGAACTCGAACTTTCCGAAGAGCTCGTCAAAAAAGTTTACTCGAGAGAAAATCTTTTGCAGGCGCAATCCCAACTGGCGCAGGGAAAGAATTTTGAATTGAATGTTTTGCTGCGGGGCGATTGGCAGTCCCGTTTGCCGATGCGTTTGAAAAACGGTCTTTTAAAGAAGTACGAAGACATAGATTCTCTTGAGGATGTTGTTGGTATTGGTGATTTACAGGTTCGTAAATTTAAAACCAGCGTCACGCCGGCAGACAGTCTCAGAAGAATGTCGAGTGACAAAAAACTTCCTATCTTTGCATTGATGAA
>CAYWSV010000099.1:9690-12564 GCA_964460155.1 uncultured Oligoflexia bacterium
CGATTTGCTGCTCGCATTGAATTCGATTCACAGACTGCCTTCGGTGATATTTGCGGAGCCGAATTTCAAGGTGCGAAAAATTCAGGTGCCCAATGACCCGAGTTTTCCATCACTCTGGGGGATGACCAAGATCTCGGCACCTGCTGCGTGGGATTCGTTCAAAGGAAGCGACAAAACTGTTGTTGCCGTGATCGACACGGGTGTCGACATTAATCACAAAGATCTCAAAGACAACATTTGGACCAACACAAAAGAGATCGCAGGAAATGGAATTGATGACGACGGCAACGGATACATTGATGACGTCAATGGCTGGGACTTTGCATATTCCGACAACAATCCCTCCGACGGTGATGGTCACGGAACGCACTGTGCGGGAACAGTTGCTGCGCGTGGGGACAATGGCATTGGTGTTGTTGGTGTAAACTGGGTTGCGAAGATTATGCCCGTGAAAGTTCTTGATGACACGGGATCCGGTTATAATTTTGATATCTACAATGGCATCATCTACGCCGTTTCGAATGGTGCTCGCGTGACCTCGAATAGCTATGGTGGAGGTGGAGCAAGTTCGCTCATGGCCTCGGCAATCAAGACGGCTCAGGATGCTGGAGTGCTTTTTATCGCTGCGGCCGGCAATGAATCCGCAAGTTCTGCTTCTTATCCTGCTTATTATACGAAGACGTATTCAAACGTAATATCTGTTGCATCAACAGAAAGTTCAGATGCGTTGAGTTCATTTTCCAATTACGGCGACGGCGTTGATATTGCTGCCCCGGGCGGACAGATTTTGAGCACAGCTCCCGGAGACCAATACGCAACGTTTAGTGGAACATCGATGGCCACTCCTCACGTCGCAGGTGTTGCAGCCCTTTTGTGGGGTGCATCTCCAAACAAGACGATGGCGCAAATCAGAAGTGCAATTGTAGGCCAGACAGACTTTGTCGCAGGGCTACAAGGCAAAGTCGCTGCGAATGGACGGGTGAATGTAAAGAAAGCTCTCGATTCGTTGGGAGGTGTACAGACTCCAACACCCACGCCCACTGCGACAGCTTCTCCTTCTCCGTCTCCCGCGCCTTCGGCTTCTCCAAGTCCATCTCCGTCTCCCGCGCCGACGTCCTCGCCAACAGCGGCACCTCCGACCATTCCAACAGCGACGCCGACGGCATCACCAACGCCAGCACCCACTGTGATTCCAACACCTGCGCCGACTCCAGCGCCAACACCGACTCCAGCTCCGGGATATCAGAACGGGCTGATTTATCGGATCTACAGAGGCTTTTGGACGCGACTGCCAAACTTCGATCGCATGACACCTGCGGCACAGGGAACAGCAACATCGATTTCAGTTGCCCCAGCTGGACGCTCGAATCAATTTGGCGTTGTGTTTGAGGGACAACTTTGGGTTCCAGTCACAGGCTCATACACGTTCTTTTTGAAATCCGACGACGGCAGTCTGTTGCGGGTCAATGGGGCCAAGGTGATTGATAATGATGGTTTGCACAGTATGCGTGAACGCTCAGGTACAATCACTTTAACGCAGGGATTTCATACAATTCGTGTCGATTATTTCCAGCTTTTTGGCGCCTCGGGGCTGAGTCTTCAATGGCAAGGTCCAGGTATGACTCGTCGTAAAATTGAAGGGCGTGGAGTTCTTTATCATCAGCCTCGTCGTTAAGCGTCTTTTGTGGTGTTTTCGAGAAGACACGAGGCATCGCGGGTAAATACGTACACTGCAGCCCCTACGGAGATCACCAGACCCCGTAGGCCGTCTGCAAATCCGCGTTTGAGTATGTAGCTGCGAAAAAACTCCCACACGGGGCGAATGAATAATTCAATCGTGTAGACATGCCGACCAATGCGGCGTCGTTCGGCTCCGGCAAGTTGCGCATAGCGGTTATTTTTGTCGAAGAACTGTTTGATGCTGATGTAACTGAAGTGAATAATCGGTTGCTTCAAAGTGACTTTCTGCAGTTGAGCGTCTGACGTAATTCCTTCGTGAACTGTCTTGTCGTTGAATCTGCAGATGCGCCGGTTGAACACACGATTCACGTGATCTGGCGACCACCCGCAGCCGTGTATGGGTCGGCCAAGAAAATAATTTTGCCGTGGAATAGAAAGCAACGTCTGGTCATCGGCGTTGGCCAGAGTTTTACGGATTTCGTTCGCGAGGGCAGGGGACATCCGTTCATCGGCATCGAACCAAAGAATCCAGTCGTGTGTTGCTGCATCGACACCCACCTGCCGAGTTCCGCCGTAGCCTTTCCATTCACTGACAATGAGTTTTGCGTTTGGAAACGAACTGACAATTGCACATGTATCGTCGGTAGAGCCGTTGTCGACAACCAAAATCTCTTCGAAATCACTCAAGCTTTCTAAGCATGCCTTAATATTGTGCGCTTCGTTGCGGGTCATCATCACAACGCTGATGGGCCGATGTGTGCCAATCGTGCGGGCTGTCATGCCTTGAACCCCTCCTGCAGACCCTCAAAACGAGACAATACGAGACAAAACTGGTAACCAACTGTCTCAACACTTGCTTGAAAGACAAAACTCTAGGTGGTTTTTCATGCCCGATTTTAAATATCCCGTCTATCGCCCCAACCTGAGCGGCAATGAAAGTCGCTACGTGAACGAATGTCTCGAGACGAGCTGGATTAGCTCGCGGGGCGCGTTCGTCAGTCGATTCGAAAAAGAATTTGCCGAGTACGTGGGTGCAGCAGCCGCCACGAGTTGTGCAAACGGAACTGTGTCTTTGCATTTGGCTCTGCTGGCGTTAGGCATTGGCGCGGGGGATGAAGTCATTGTTCCCGCGTTTACCTACGTGGCGTCGGTCAATGCTATTCGTTATGTTGGCGCAATACCCGTTTTCGTCGA
>CAYWSV010000100.1:0-1270 GCA_964460155.1 uncultured Oligoflexia bacterium
ATTGATTTTGGACCTGTTTTAGGTGATTTCTTAAAGTTATCCCTCGCAGTCTGAACCTTTTTCTTAGCATTATTAACGTTGCTAACAGCAATTTTAAGCTTATTCTTTGCCTCAACGAGGCGTTTTTGTGCTGCATCTCTCTTACGTTTGTTCTGCTCAAGTTTTTGCTTTGCAGTGACCAGTTTAGCCTTCGCAATCTCAATTTTTTGCTTCTTGAGTTGCTGATTTTTTGCAGCGAGTTGTTCTTTCTTCTTCTTTAATTCAGCTTCAAGTCTCTTCTTCTTTTCCAAATATTCATTGAGCTGTACACGACGAGTGTCGACCGTCTGCCCCGGCCGCCCCGAGCCAAAGAAAGGGTTAAGTCTTATCGCGTCTTTAAGAAAATTGATTTGACCATTTAGCACGGCAATTTCAGCAGAATGCTTTGCATCCATGTCCCTTAATTGCTGCAAAATTTCGGGGCTTATTTGACTCGCCGTGGCCTCTTCGTTTTTTACTTCCTGCTCAGCGGCAGTGACTTCATTGGTGAGGGCTGTTTCCATGGTAGTCGTTGTTGCTAACTCGGTTTCTGCGCTGTTGACTTCGTTCTGAGAGGCGAGCTGGGCCTGTTCTGCGTTGCTCTCCTCTTTCTGTGCCGATAGAACCGCCGGGTCGTTGTCTGGAGAAACCTCCTGCGCAGCCTGCTCTTCTTGTTGAGCTTTCGCCAACGCTTCTTGAGCAGCTTTGATTTCATTCTCGACTTGTGCGAGTCTCGCATCTACTTCGGCTTGTTTTTTGTCAGCATCCTCTTTTGCTTTCAGCGCGTCTGCCTCTGCCTTTTGCGCCGCTTCTCGTAATGCATTCATTTCTTGGAGTGCTGATTCCTGAGCAGCCTTAAGGGCCTCTTGATATTGCTCTTCAGCCCGTTGCGCTGCCTGAATCGCCTGTTGTGCCGCTTCCTGAGCGGCTCGCGCTGCAGCCTCAGCAGCAGCTTGCGCTTGAGCAGCGGCAGACTCCTGCTGCACTTCGGGAAGAGACTCAGTCACGGGCGATTGCTGAGCCTGACGGAGTTCTTCTTCGAGCTGTTTGATTTTCTCATCTGATTGCTGAAGTTGTTCAGACAGAGCACGTTCACGAGCTGCAGCTTCCTGCAATTCTCTTTCGAGTCGCTCGGATTCTGCTTTCGCCGCAAGTTCTTCGGGCGTTAGATCGGTGGAGCGTCGTGTGGTGTAAGAGTGTAGTTCTCGGTGTTCGGCGTATCCTTAAAGAGGCCTCACCTCTTCCTCTTGCG
>CAYWSV010000100.1:1280-1853 GCA_964460155.1 uncultured Oligoflexia bacterium
GGCGTCGGACCCGTGATGACTGCTGAGCTTTCGGCTTCTTTTCTCAGTCTTTCAGCCTCTTCAGCGAGACGCTTCGCCTCTTCCTCTTGCCGCCGTGCTTCCTCGGCTTTGCGTTGCTCCTCGGCGGCTGCTTCTCTTTCTGCTTGCGCTTGTCTTTCAGATTCAGCTTTGGCCGCAAGTTCCTCAGGCGTTGGCGCTGTGCTCACAGGCGCGCTCTCAGCCTCTCGTTTTAGCCGTTCTGCCTCTGCAGCAAGACGCTTCGCCTCTTCCTCCTGTCGGCTGGCTTCCTCTGCTTTGCGCTGCTCCTCGGCTGCCGCATCTCTTTCTGCTTGCGCTTGTCTATCGGCTTCAGCTTTGGCCGCAAGTTCTTCAGGAGTCGGACCTGTGCTCACAGCAGAGCTCGCTTCTTGCTCTGCCTTTTGGATCTCTTGCTGAGCCTGACTCACTTCTCCTTGTGCCGCATTGTACTCGCTCTCTGCTGCTTGAATTTCTGCATCCGCACGTGCAGGAGAGATTGGCAAAAGACACAAAACGCCACATAAAATCATACCATAGGGAAACAGAATCGGGTTC
>CAYWSV010000100.1:1863-12295 GCA_964460155.1 uncultured Oligoflexia bacterium
ATAGGAACTCCCATTTTTTGAGCATAGGAAGTCCTTCGGCAGACGTTCGAAAGAATCTTAGGTCTACACAGCAATTTTTTTATCATCCCAATTTTGTTAATTTATTTTCAAATTTTTCTGTGAATGTCGTCGGGTTGATAGTCTCAAAATGCTAATCGGAGCAGCCCCAAACTCCAGACATTTGCTGAGGTTTCTTGGAACTTTTTCCAATCACGCCCGTGAGTTTACCGCCCCTGACTTGATCCGTATCAGTTAAATGTGATTTACCACGGCCTCAGCTTCAAAACAGCGAGCGTCAGGCGCATTTTTACTGATATTTCAGGGGACCACCCACCATGATGCATCCAGAGAAAGTGATACTCATCGAGGTTGGCCCACGCGACGGATTTCAAGGCGAGAGCAAACACATTCCAACTCCTGAAAAACTGCGTTGGATTCAGTCCGCAATCGCTGCGGGCAGCAAAGACATTCAAATCGCGTCGTTCGTGAATGCCTCAGTTGTTCCTCAAATGTCAGATGCCGAAGATGTATGCGCTGCGATGAAAAAATTCCGCAACGAGAATTCAATCTGTTCAGATGTCACCTTCAGTGCATTGGCGCTCAACACCAAAGGCGTCGAGCGTGCTATTGCCGCAGGAATCGATGCAATCGACATTTCAATGTCTGCAAGCAATACTCATTCGCAGCGCAACACACGTCGCACTCAAGACGAAGCATTTGCCGACCTCTCGAACATGGTTTCACTCGCACGCGCAGCGGGACTCAAAGTTCGTGCAGGACTCCAATGCGCTTTTGGCTGTGCTTACGAGGGAAAAATTGCTCCTGCACTCGTGCTGGGCTGGTTCGAAAAAATTCTCTCACTCAATCCAGACACATTGAGTCTGGCCGATTCCACGGGCCTTGGTCATCCGTATCTTGTCAAAGAGATTGTGGGCGAGGGCCTTGCACTCGCCGGTGAAAAACCACTTGTTTTGCATTTGCACGATACGTACGGCCGCGCCATGGCCAACCTCATCACTGCGCTGGACTTGGGTGTTCGCCGTTTCGATACCTCTTTCGGTGGACTGGGTGGCTGTCCTTTTATTCCAAAAGCATCGGGCAATCTGGCCACCGAAGATGTCGCCTCGTTGTTGCATGATATGGGCTACCGCACTGGAATTAAAGTTTCTGAAATGATTGCTATCCGCAATGAACTTTCTGAATTTTTAGGTCGGGAACTCACCGGCAAGGCACGGGTGTAAGAAACGTGTCAGGGCAAACTCTTGCTGAGAAAATCTTATCCGAAAAATCATCGCAGCGTGTAAACGCAGGCGAGCTCATCACGTGTCCGGTGGATTTGTGCACAGCCAGCGACACCACAGCCCCACTCGCAATTCGTGCATTTGAAGAGATGTGTGGTGGTTCTGCTCACGCGCGTTTGGCCTTTCCCGAAAAGGTTGTTTTGGTCATCGACCACGCTGCACCCGCACCCAACGAGCGTATCGCCAATCTGCACGAACTCATGCGTCGTTTCTCGCGTACACAGGGTTGCGCGCTTTTTGAAAGTGGTGAAGGCATCATTCACCACGTCGTTCTCGAAAAGAATCTTGCACCCGTAGGCTCGGTGGTCATGGGTGCCGATTCACACACGACCACCTATGGCGCCTGGGGTTCGTTCGCCGCAGGTATTGGATCAACAGATGCAGCTGCGATTTGGAAAACCGGCTGCACGTGGCTCAAAGTTCCTCACAGCATTCGCATTGAATTGCAGGGTCAGCTCCGTCCGGGTGTTTTTGCCAAAGACGTTATGCTCCACCTGCTCTCGCGCATGGGTCAGCAACAAGCCAATTATCAGTCAATTGAATTTGCGGGCGAAGCTGTTGAAGGTTTGCCACTCTCCGAGCGCATTACTCTAGCGAATATGACGGCGGAGCTGGGTGGAAAAGTTGGACTCGTCGAATCACGCGCAACACTTCAGGCCGACCCCGGCGCTTCCTATTCAAAAGTCATTCATGTCGATGTGTCGGCACTCGAGCCTCAAGTGGCCCTTCCCGGAAGTCCCGCGCATGGTCGCGCGCTCCGAGACGTCGAAGGACAAAAAGTGAGTCTTGCGTTCCTTGGGACATGCACCAATTCGCGCATCGAAGATTTGCGCATTGCAGCGTCTATTCTCAAGGGAAAGAAAATTGCACAGGGCGTGCGTTTGTATATCTCGCCCGCTTCGCGTCAGACACTTCTTCAAGCCACCCAAGACGGCACCCTTACAACACTCATTGAATCGGGTGCCACTCTTCTCGCCACCGGATGTGGTCCTTGTGTGGGCACACA
Source organism: uncultured Oligoflexia bacterium (assembly GCA_964460155.1). Taxonomy (GTDB): domain Bacteria; phylum Bdellovibrionota_B; class Oligoflexia; order Silvanigrellales; family Silvanigrellaceae; genus RFOM01. The sequence continues at coordinate 4,171 of CAYWSV010000100.1, forward strand.
CATGGGCGTGCCTGCAGACGGCGAGGTTGTAATCTCTTCGGGCAACCGCAACTTCGCAGGTCGCATGGGCAATCGCAATGCGCAGGTTTATTTGGCCTCTCCAGCAGCAGTTGCCAGCGCAGCGCTTGCAGGCTGTATCACCTCTCCAACGCCATTTCTTTCCGAGGCCCGCGCATGAGTTCACGTGCACATGTTTATGGTGATGCCATCGACACCGACAGAATCATTGCCGGAAAATACACAAAAACTCTCGACCTGAATGACTTGGCGGCGCATGTCTTTGAAGATCTCGACGCAGAGTTTCTCATACGTTTTAAAGTGGGAGATTTTGTTGTTGCTGGCGAACACTTTGGCTGTGGTTCGTCGCGCGAGCAAGCTCCTCTTGCGCTCAAAACCTTGGGCGTGCGGGCTGTGATTGCCAAATCTTTTGCCCGCATTTTTTATCGCAATGCCATTAATGTTGGACTTCCTGTCCTAGAGATTCCAACCCACACCATTCAGACAAACGACGAACTCGAAGTTGATCTGCGCACAGGAGTTGTCAACAATTTCACACAAGGCGTGAGCTACACATGCACGCCACTTCCTCCGGTCATGCTCGCAATCCTCAATGCTGGCGGTCTGGTGCCCTTTTTGCGCAACGGAGGCTCGTTTGAACAGCAAGAATAATCATCTCGGGACGAGCGCTGTTGGTGCGAATTTTGCAGTTTCAAACGCAACAAGCAACATTCAAAAACCTTTGTCGCATATTAAAGTTCTGGATCTCACCCACGCAGTGATGGGACCCTGTGCAAGCTTGGTGCTTGCCGACATGGGCGCTGATGTTGTGCACGTCGAACCGCCTGAAGGTGACCCAACCCGAACACTCAAGGGTTTCGGAATGGGATACTTTCCCTTCTACAACCGTAACAAACGAAGTCTTGCAGTTGACCTGAAGTCCGAGCAAGGGCTCTCTGTCGTTCGGAAACTCGCTGCGCAGTGTGACGTTGTGATTGAAAACTTTGGCCCGGGCACAGCCGATCGTCTTGGACTTTCATATGCAGTGCTGAAAGAACTCAATCCAAAAATCATTTACTGCTCGCTGAAAGGCTTTCTGTCTGGCCCCTACGAAAATCGTCATGCCATGGACGAAGTCGTACAAATGATGGGTGGGCTTGCCTACATGACAGGCCCACGCAATCAGCCACTGCGTGCTGGAACTTCGGTTGTCGACATTACGGGCGGGATGTTTGGAGCCATGGGTGTGCTTGCTGCGCTTTATGAACGCGAGCGCACAGGCGAAGGAAAACTGATTCGCTCCTCACTTTTCGAAACAACCGCATTTCTCATGGGTCAACATATGGCTTATGCGGCGCAGGTTGATGCTCCTATTCCACCCATGCCCGAGCGCCAAAGCGCGTGGTCGATCTATCAAATTTTTACATCCAAAGACGAATTGCCTATCTTCATTGGCATCATCAGCGATCGCCACTGGCAGCGTTTTTGCGAGGCCTTCGGCCAAACGCAGTGGGCGACGGACGCAAGACTTTCAACCAACAACGGACGCATCGCCGAAAAGACTTGGTTTTTGCCCGAAGTCGCGCGCATGCTTGCAAGCCATACACGCGCAGAGATTTCTGCAGCATGCGAGAAATCTAATATTCCTTTCGCCGCAGTTGCACGTCCTGAAGACCTCTTTACGGATCCACAACTCAATCAGGGTGGACGCCTTTTACCGGTTGAATTCAACGATGCCCAAGTCAGTCTTCCCGCTCTTCCTCTTGAATGGGACGGACACATGCTGGGCCTCGAAAAAAATCCGCCACGTATTGGCGAACACACACACGAAATTCTTTCTGAACTTGGATTTTCTGCAGCCGAAATTGCGACACTCAAAAGTCAGAACATTGTAAAGGCACTGACTCAAACGGGAGACGACCTTCATGACATTTCTCTATGATCAACTCATCAAAGGTGCGGCGGTCGTTCGCCCACATCAAGCATCTCCCGAACAACTCGACATCGGAATTAAAGGTGGACGTTTCGTCGCGCTTGAAGCCAACATCGATCCTTCGCTCGCCAAAAGCGTGACCGATGCACGTGGGCTTCTGGCATTCCCCGGGCTCGTCGATGCTCATATGCACACAGGCATTTACGCCCCACTCGACAAAGATGCGCGCAACGAAAGTCGCGCTGCAGCAATGGGTGGCGTCACGAGCAGCCTCAACTACATTCGCACAGGTCAATATTATCTGAACAAGGGCGGACCCTACGCCGACTTTATGCCCGAAGTTCTTTCGCTGTCCGAGGGCAACTACCACGTCGACTACGCATACCATGTGGCACCCATGTCGGCTTCGCACATCGACGAAATGCCGCTGCTACTCGAGCGTTTTGGTGTCTCGTCCTTCAAAATTTTCATGTTTTATGGAAGCCATGGCTTGCACGGGTGTTCGCACAAGCAACACGAATTTTTGATGATTGGCCAAGACGAGCGCTACGACATTGCTCATTTCGAAGCTGTTATGCGCGGGCTGAAAAACCTAATGGATGCGCGCCCCGACAAGCGCAATGCACTGTCGCTGAGTCTTCACTGCGAAACTGCAGAAATCATGACTGCATACACAAAGATGGTTATGAGCGAAGGAAAACTTTCAGGCCTACCCGCCTACAGTGCCTCGCGCCCCCCGCACTCCGAAGGACTTGCCATCTTTATTGCGTCGTATTTGGCGAACGAAACCGATTGCGTGAACATCAACCTTCTTCACCTCACATCACGCAAGGCTGTTGATGCTGCACTCAAGATGTCGGCCGTTTTTCCCAACGTCAACTTCCGACGCGAAGTCACCATCGGCCACCTCCTTCTCGACACCGATTCACCCAATGGCATTTATGCAAAAGTGAATCCACCCATTCGCCCGCGCGAAGACGTCGAATATTTGTGGGACGCGGTGAAGAAGGGACACATCGACTGGATTTGTTCCGACCACGCTTGTTGCTCTGAAGAACTCAAAACCGACAAGCAAAATCCAAACGATGTCTTTATGGCAAAAAGTGGTTTCGGGGGAACAGAATATCTACTGTGTGGCTTGCTCACCGAAGGGCGCAAACGTGGGTTGAGCCTGAACCGTATGGCCGAGCTTGTCTGCAGTGCACCGGCAGAGCGTTACGGACTGACTCACAAGGGCAATATCAAAATTGGTTTCGACGCAGACGTTGTGTTGGTGGATCCCAACAAAACGTGGGTCATCGACCCCAAAGATTCGCCTTCTGCACAAGGCTATTCACCATTTACCGGTATGGAGCTCACTGCCGAGGTCAAACAGACATTCTTGCGCGGCGAACTCATTTACAAAGACGGCAACGTCATTGGTTCACCCAAAGGCGCTTATCTCAGTCGGTAGTTTTGCGTGAACTAAAGCTGATCCCAGCTGACTGGGTTTTTATCGATAACTTTGTCTATGCAGCCTTCAAGCTCCTGACTGCTAAATGCACCGTTTGAAGCCAACAAAATTCGGCCGGTGAATCCGCGTGCGCGGAGTCTCGAAGCTAGTTCGATTCCGGTTTGTGACTCGCCTGCAGAAAAAAAGTGATCGGTAATAATGGTGTGAACCTCCTTGAGATTCACCTCTCCCGAGGCAAGAGCCTGCTCGAGCTGAGACGGCCCTTCGAAACAACGAATCTCGACCTGACTCTTCAGCTTTGCGTCCCACACCCAGCGAGCAAGCGGCGAATCATCCAGAAAAAGAACACGCGGTCGCTGATCAGCAACGATTGAAACCTCTGTTTTTTGTTCAATAGTCAGCGGCGAAGAATCTCTCGCGGACGTCGCACATTCGGACTCAACTGCCTTTTCTAATGTCCACACAAACTCGACTTTTCCGTTTTTAAATTCATCATCGCGCGTGCTTTCACAAACAACATCAGAGCCGTGCCCAGCAACAATCTTACGAACAATAGCAAGACCCAAACCCGTTCCACCCTTCTTTCCACTGGTGCAGAAGAGGTCAAAAATTCTCTCGCGCATTTCATCAGGAATGTAGCTGCCTGCATTTCCAACACGAACCGCAACACGTTGGGCCGACTCAGACGTCTGTCCGTCTCTCGTCATTGGTTGAGCCTGAATCCAAAGGCGAACCACATCGTCGGGAACGGCTTCAACCGCATTGGACAGAATATTCAAAAAAACACGAGGCAGGCGTGCTGCATCGGCCCTCACCCAGAGTGAATCGGAAACCTTCACTTCAAATTTCAAATCTCTCTTGGGAAAAAGCTTGCGAATTTCGTCGCAAACATCGTCCACAACCGAAGCCAAGCGCAAAGGCGACAAGTTGAGAGTCGATTCTCCACCAACGTTCATAACGTCAGAAATCAGGCCATTCACCGAAGCCAATGAGCGCTCAACTTCAGGCAGCGCTTCAGAAAGCACACCTCTGAGTTCTGCCTCGCTCCGGGCAGCTCGAATACGCTCAAGAGTCATCCTAAAAAGGTTGAACGGCTTGCGCACATCGTGAGCCAACATTTGTGTCGTCCGAGCAACAGCAGCCAAAGCTGAGTTATGACGATGCAGAGCAACAACTTCTTCAATCGAATCGTTCTCAGAAAGCTCAGTTTGCGTGCCCTTTTCCAAATGTGTGAGCAGGGAGTTCAGGGGTTCGACAATGTCTTGTTTGATTGAGCGACCCACCAACCGTCTGAAAAAGAAACCAAACCCAACAACCAACGCAGAAATCAGCAAGAAAAAAAGTTGTGTCGTGCCAAGACTCCCAGATGCAGGCGCATAGCGTACGTCGAATCGCGTCTTATCAGACAGCTTCAAAAAGCGAGCACCTGCAATAAATTCTGTGAGCGGCTGAGTGCAGTCTGTGCATTCGACAATCTGATTCGACGTTCCTAAAGCACGACCCAAAGCAGAATCGCCAAAATAAAGGAGGACCGCGGCAGAGCATCGACCAAATTGCGCGTTGAGTTGATCGCCAATGTAGCACAAATCAAACCCAAGAACCTGACCCGAAGTCTCTCCGAGGTTCGAGATCACCGCCTGACCCGTGGGCTCAACAAGACTGACACCCACGACATCGTCATCACGCAGGGAAGACAACAAGGTCAGAACTGGCGTTTGAAGCTGCACACGCCCTTCTTCACCTGATCGCAAATAAGTGCGAAATTCAGGATGGCTCGCAATAATTGCAACCTTGCCCTCATGAGTGGCTACAAATGCATTGAGAGAATTCACCAATCGATTCTCAGCCAAGCTGCGCTGATTCTCTGATAACACCATGACGAGTGACTGAAACAAGATCGCAAACGACACCCAGACCAGTACCGTTCCCCAGCCCATCGTCCGAATGAGTCGACTGCGAAAATCTTCCAGTGAACGCTTCATATCTTCTTACCGAACAGAATTTTGAAGACCTGCCATTTTTTATCGATTTCCAAAGACTCTTCTTGCGACACTCGGTGAATGCGTCCGAGCGCAGAGAATTGTTTAAAAAACTCATCCTGTAGTTTCGAGAACGCAGGTTCCTGACTTGCAACGGGACCATAAGGAGAGAAGTATTTACTGCGGGCTGCGACCTCATCCACAAACGCCTTCGAGGTCATCTCGTTGGCAACACATTGAGCCTCGGGCGATGTTCCAACCAAGGTCAGCAAATCCATTGAAGTGTGCGACAATGAAGGATGCAGCAAAAATTCGAGATTTGGTTGCGCAACTTGCCGTTGAATCGCATCCCCCGACCACGTGTAAGCCAATGCAAATTTCGGATGCTTGGTGATTGCGGCAAGGTCACTCGAGATCACCACTTTTGTTTTACCGACAAGCTTTTTGAGCTTTTCTTCAGTCGGAAATAAAGAACGACCTGCCTGCCGACAATCCGCCTTGAGCTCGTTACACTCCCATTTATTCAGAAGAGTGGCGACTTCGAGATGATCATCCATGAGAACAAAAATATTGTCACCGGACTTCTCAACGAAATCGGTTAATCTTGCCGTCTTTTCCACTTTTAAAAGGTTTTTGTTCAGCAAAAATCCTGACAATGAGATCTGAAAGATCAGAGTGCTCTGATTGTACTTTCGACCTTCAAAAAATATTCTGACGGGTGAAACATAACTCTTAGTTTTGTTCCCCAACTTCGTTTTGAGATTTCGCACAAACGAGGTCTCGGCTGCTCCATAAACCGTGTCGGAAAATATAAGGACATCGTACTTTTTGGCTGCCTTATTTTGCTCACGCACTCGCTCGAGAAACTCCGTTGTCGAATAGAATTCATCAACCGATAATTTCGTCCGACATTTCTCTTCAATGGCACGAACGGTAGGACTCTTCGTGTCAATGTATCCCCACCAAGACAGTAGGCGAACTGATGCATTTCTATTCGTGCTTGCAAACGCTTCAATTGGACCAACGCCCACCGCTGCACCGAATATAATGTAAGAGGCAATTCTCAATCGCATATCCCTGAGACTTTCCTTTGTGGCGAGATTGACCCGAATTCAAAAAGAGAAGATTACGCCAACCTTTTCTCAGCTTCAAATGTCTGATTCTTGCTCGACCTGTTCTTTCATCCAGCTCAAATATGCTGGCAATCCGTCGGCAAACGGAATCGCGACAATCTCTGGTACATCATAGGAATGTAGCTCTTTAATTCGCGCAATGATGATTTGGCTCTGATTTACATTCGCTTTAATGACCAACTGCACTTCGTCGTCGCAGTGAATTTTATCCTTCCAGCGATACACAGACGTTAGGGGATAAAAACTGACACACGCAGCCAACCGTTCCGAGACCAAGGTCTCAGCAATCGACTTTGCCTCTGCAAGGTTTGCGGCCGTCACCAAAAAAAGTCCTGCCTTAAATTCCGATGGGGTCATCTGAGCCTCTGCGCATCTATGCAATTGCATTCATGATATTCAAAAATCGAAGTCTAAAATAGTCCAAATTATCGAGTTTTTTTCGGACTTTATTTTTTTCTTGTCAATATTTCTGTGGTTTTTGCCGATAGCAGATATGTGCGTCTGCGTTCGCGAAAAGACCTTTTCGATTCGATGGGGATCACTAGGAAAATTCGCGAACTTTGAGGAGCAAAACCGTGAAACTCTATTTTCCAACTCTGGCTGGTTTAGTCACTGTGCTCGTACTACATGGCTGCTCGGGCTCCCAGACAAGCGCCTACAGGAGCGCAGCACCAAAAGGCTCTCCAAAGCCCGAAATCAAACCATCCACTGAAGATTCGAATCCAGTTGCCACTGCAATTGCGACAGCGTCGCCTGCGCCCACAAAAACTCCAGCACAAGTCATAAACAAGGCTCCAGAAGCTGTAGCACCGGTTAAGCCAAACGAGCCTTTTCAACCATGCATCATCAATGATGCCAATCGATCAACTCAACCCATTACTGCCAAAGTTTATCAGTTGCCTGCCGGTACCGGGAGCATTGCCAACGCAACATTGGATCAGAATAATTTCCGCACGAAAATTTGTATGACGAAATTCGACGTTCCAACGCGTTCGTTCACCGACGGATTTCCTAATGTGCCGAACCTATTTGAGTGGTTCGGACTCGATGCGCGCGCCAAAATTGTTATTCCCGCCTCAGGCGCCTACAGATTCAGAGTTCTCTCGGACGACGGAGCCATTCTGCAAATCGCTGGTCAAGTTGTCGTGAATCATGATGGCCAGCATTCGCCCTCGAGCAAAGAGGGAAGTGTGAGTCTCAATGCCGGAACCTACGACTTAAAAGTTCTTTATTTTCAGGGCCCCGCAACAGAAATTGCCCTGCAACTTTTCTGGACTCCTCCCGGCAAAGGCGAGGAAGTCGTCCCAACCTCCGCATTCCGCGCCGTCAGTTTCTGATTTACTGTTGACTGATTGGCCAAAACACATCATGACTTCTCTTTAGGCTCAGGCCCCGGAGAGACTCATGACCTCAATTCCACTGAAATCAACCCTACGCGCGGCATCTATCGTTTTTCTCACTTGTGTCGCCGCTGGTACTGCTCAGGCTCAAGATGTTCTTTGGCGTCCTGAACTTCTGTCATCCGTCGGGGTGGGTTGCAGGTTTGGAACTGCCTCTGATCCAAACCAAGATGCCTTCGTCATCACCAACGGAGACATGGTGTCTTTTGTCTTTACGCGCTTGGGCGAGA
>CAYWSV010000101.1:0-4679 GCA_964460155.1 uncultured Oligoflexia bacterium
GTAAGGGTCACCAAAAAACCGCAGGTTTAAAAGCCTGCGGTTTTTTTTATCTCTAAGCTATCGTAAGGCACATGCACTGATTCGGAAGAGCCCCGCGTTCACGAACAGCCGACCCTTTCGTCTAGCCGGTCCAGGACACCTCCCTTTCACGGAGGCAACACGGGTTCGAACCCCGTAAGGGTCACCACATTCGCGTGGAGCGCGCCCGAGGCTTCAACTTAGGCTTGCTTGGACCATGATGCACACCAGCCGGCTGCCTTCACCTTGCCTGTAGGAATGACCTGACAGCTGCCCACTTCTGCGCCGTCGAGCTGGCCAGCTGCTTTGTAGAACATGCAGTTGGAACAAGATTGCTGCGCAAAGGGAACACCCGACTTTTCTTGCTGGAGATTCGCAGGAACGTTTGCCTTGTCGTGTTTGTAGTTCAGACCCGTTGCTACCGCATCGGTTTCGGAGACGAGAGTGAGTGCTTCTCCACCGCCTGCAGCGCCAGCGGGTGCTGCGCCCGTTGCCGCTGCTTCAGTTGCGGCCGCAGTTGGAGCCGAGGCAGGTGCAGCAGGTGTGTTTGCAGCAGGTTTTGAGCACTGCGTACAAGCATTCAACGCTGTGACTGCAGGAAGTCCAACGAGAACACCGAGGCTCAATTTGAGTGCGTCGCGGCGAGTTTTTACTTCAGTCATCGTTATCTCCTTCAAAGAGTATTTAGGGACCATAAAAAAACGGGTCGCGTGAGCGGCGACCCATCATAAAGACATTAGCAAAGGTCTGTTAAAAAAAAGAGCCGTTTGAGGAAAATCAAATTTTTAACTGAGGGCTTTGAAGGCCACGCAGCCATTGGTTCCGCCAAATCCGAAGGAATTGGAGATGACAGCCTTCAAACGACGCTCCACAGCCTTATTTGGTGTGTAATTGAGGTCGCATTCAGGGTCTGGATTTTCGAGATTGATGGTTGGCGGGATTATGCCCGTGTGGAGGGCCATAACGCTAAAGACAGCCTCAACACCTCCGGCTGCACCAAGAAGATGGCCTGTCATACTCTTGGTTGAGCTGACGTTGAGTTGATACGCATGTTGTCCAAACAGAGTTTTGATCGCAGCGCTTTCGTTGGCGTCATTGGCCTCGGTCGAAGTCCCGTGAGCGTTGATATAACCCACATCCTGTGGCGACAAACCGCCAGTTTTGAGTGCTTGAGCCATTGCTCTGACAGCGCCTTCACCGCCCGGCGCAGGAGATGTCATGTGATAAGCGTCGCCGCTCATGCCATAGCCGCAGAGTTCTGCGTAAATTCGTGCTCCACGGGCTTTGGCGAACTCGAGATCTTCGAGAATAAGAATTCCTGCTCCTTCACCCATCACAAATCCGCAGCGGTTTTTGTCGAATGGGCGCGACGCTCGCGTTGGTTCGTCTCCAAATTGGGAGCACAGGGCCTTCATTTTGCCGAATCCTGCATATGACAAGTGACTCAGGGCAGCTTCGGCTCCACCCGCGATCATGACTTTTGCGCGGCCGGTTTGAATGAGCATGAGTGCTTCACCAATCGAGTGAGTTCCGCTTGTACATGCGGTTGTAACGCAGATATTGGGGCCCTTGGCGCCAAGTTCCATGGCCGTAATTCCTGCGGCCATATTTGCGATGAAGCCGGGAATAGTGAAGGGCGACACGCGACTCGGATCTTTTTCGTGCATGGTGATGATCTGCTCTTCAAGGTAGTCCAAGCCACCAACACCAACACCAATCGAGACGCCCGTTTCGTTTTTGAGCTCATCGTTCAATTGAAGTCCGGAATCATTGAGAGCCATGCGACTTGCGGCAACGGCCATCTGCACGAATCGTTGATTGCGGCGCGCTTCTTTTTCATTTGAGAAATAGCCACCGGGTTCAAAGTTCTTAACTTCTCCACCAATCTGAACGTTGTGCTTTGAGAGATCGATCTGGGTGACTTTTGAGATTCCGCTGACCCCGTTGATGACGGCTGACCAGCAGCTTTCGAGATCAAGTCCGACGGGAGAGAGAATACCTAAACCTGTGACGGCAACTCTTTTCATCTGGTTCCTTTCTGCTGGCTTCAAGCACGCCTCTGGCGCATTGCGTTGCGGGACTATACTTTTGGGTATAATCCTGCGCAAGAACGGGGGAACAATGAATCAGTCAGTTGTTGATGTGTTTGCTTCGGCAGAATGCTTTTTGTGGGATTTCGACGGCTGCTTTGCAGATACCGAAAGAGTCCATTTTTTGGCCTATCGTGATGCATTCGCTCGGTTTGGACATACCATTACAGAAACCGAGTACTATCCTTCTTTCACGCATTTGGGAGATGGAACTCGCCGCGAAATAGCAGCGCACAATCTGAATGTTTCGGAAGAAGAAATTCAGCGTCTTAAAGCAGCATCCTATGCGCAACTGATTCGACAAGGACCAGTCAGTTGTTTCCCCGAGACGCTCGAAATTGTCCGCGCCATGAAAGCGCGCGGGGCAAAAGTGGCTATAGCCAGTAATAGCGCTGAAGATGAAATTAGAGCTGTTTTAACGACAGCAAACTTTCCGATTGCTGAGATTGATCTCATTGTTGGCAAAACTGAGAGAATGAGAAAAAAACCGGCCCCCGATATTTTTCTGTATGCACTTGAACGACTGAGATGCTCTGCAGAAAAGGCAGTTGTCCTTGAAGATTCTAACCGTGGATTGATGGCCGCAACGGCGGCGGGATGCCGCGCAGTTTGGATACGCACGCGTTATAATGATGGGCTTGAAACCTCTGAACCACACATGGGCTCTTTCTCTCATGCGCAAGTCTTGGATGTGTGCCGAGTTTTGAGTTCTGTAAAATAATTGCTCTTGGATAAGAAGGGTATTGCATATGTGGATGGATAATTGGGTACTCAACCGGCCCTTCCACAGCTGGCCCGTGTTTCCCGGTGTTCCGGAACACCATCGAGTGTTGTTTCGTTTTTTTGAAACTCAACGACAAGCCGTTGTTTTGTCCAGCTCAAATAGCGCTGGTCGCGAAGCTTTCGAAGACGTTTGCGGTGCGTTGGACATTCCTATTCTTCAACGTCGCGGTGGAGGCGGGACTGTTTTGTTGGGGCCTGGATGCCTTGTTTTGACGTTTGCTTTTTTTGCTAAAGATGTCTTTTCAAATCAAAGATACTTTCAGATGATTAATGGTCTATGGGCAGACGCGCTTGCAGATGTTGGGATTGCTGGTCTTGTGACGCGCGGGCATTCGGATTTGGCTCATGGCGAACTCAAAATCGCCGGCACCAGCTTGTTTCGCAGAAAACATCTCGTTGTTTATCAGGGAAGCCTTTTGGTGGATCCTGATTTCGCCTTGATTGAGAAGGTTCTACGACACCCGAGTCGAGAGCCCGACTATCGTCGCGGCCGAAGTCACCGCGATTTTTTGACCTCGGCTGCACAACTCGGTTATCGGGGCAGTGTGAAGAGTTTAGCGCGTCATTGCTCGGCCTATTTTGAGGCTCATGCACCGGTCTATTTCTCTAACGATTTCGCTGCTCAGGATCTGATTCCGAAACATCAATTAAAAATTGATTGACCGGTCGGTCAGTTTTCTATTAGAGCTCCGAGCAGTTCAGAAAATGTGAAACAAGTGTTCAGACCGTTGGAAGGAGATGTGCCGTTATGACACGTTTTTTAAGAAGCCTCGGCCTCGCTGTTTTAGGACTTTTTCCCTCAGCTGCTTTTCCAACGGTCATCAGTATTCCGGCACCTTTTGTTCACCCAGCGGATCAAAATCCGCAAACCTCTGAGGTGACTTGCGCACACTCCGCTTCGGCTTTTAGGTGCGTTAAATTTCTAAGTAATCACGATGGGGACACCCTGACAGTCAACATCCCTGACGTTCATCCGTTGCTTGGACAAAAGGTCTCCGTTCGACTGTTTGGAGTCGACACGCCTGAACTTTACTCGTCCGATCTATGCGAGCGCGAAGCCGCAGTGCGGGCACAAAGACTCGTCAGAGAGATTCTTTTGCGCGGATCGCGCATCGACTTGGAAAGAGTCCAGCGTGACAAATATTTTAGAATTCTTGCGGATGTTCGCGTCAATGGCGAAAGCGTCTCTCAGGCACTCATCGATCGCGGCTTAGCGTATCCGTACTTTGGAGGAACGAAGCAGCGCATCGATTGGTGTCTGTCGAGACCCTGAATGACACACTCGGCCGGGGTCTTCTAATTAGCTTTGAAGGGCACGTTCCAAATCCACTGCCGGAATATCTCGGTAACAAACTGCGCGTAGAATTCTTGACCCGAGGGCTGATAACTTCAGCCCATTTTTCTTTTCGAGTTCATCAAGAATATGCATTGCGTTCGTCTTGAATTTCATGAGCACGATGTTGGTTTCCGGAGCGGGAACCTCGGCCTCGGGGTACTGTTTACGCAACCAGTCAGCAAGCGATCTGGCTTTCGCATGATCGTCTCGCAGCTGATTCATATGATTTTCGAGCGCAAACAATGCTCCGGCCGCGAGGATTCCACATTGGCGCATTGTGCCGCCCATTCTTTTTCTAAGGGTTTTGCCCCTCTGGATTAGTGCATGTGGACCTATCAGACAGCTTCCTACCGGTGCGCCAAGTCCCTTTGAAAAACAGACCGACACCGTGTGAAAAAGATGTCCGAATTCGTGCAAGGGGATCTGTGTTTCCACGTGTGCATGCCAAATGC
>CAYWSV010000101.1:4738-5417 GCA_964460155.1 uncultured Oligoflexia bacterium
TAATCGTGTTGGTGGACTGACGATTGAAGACATCGGGACAAAGAGTTCATCGAGTTTTTCAATGTCGGGCAAAAATTCCTGTTGCACTGGAACAGCCACAGGCTGAACACCTGCAAGGGCTGCGGTTGCTCCGCTTTCAGCGCGCAAAATATGAAGGTCCGCAGGACACAAAACAGCCTCGCCGCGACCGCAATGCAACTGGATGGCGATTTGATTGCTCATTGTTCCGCTCGGAACAAACATAGCCGCTTCGTGACCAAAAAGGTGCGCTACCGTTTCTTCCAGCAGACGCACGGTTGGATCTTCTTCGTAGAAGCAATCACCAACAGGAGCTTCGGCCATAAATTGACGCATAGCTGGGGTTGGTTGGCTAAGGGTATCGCTGCGTAAGTCGAGAGGTTTTTGAATCATTATTGCGTGTTACATGACCGATTCGGCAAGTTGAGACAGCACAAATTTTTCAAGCGCAACGGAATCTTCGGTAGAAATTTGTAGGATGCGAACAACGTAACCAGAGGGCAATGGCACAGGCAAATCAATCGCAGCGCGAATGTCTTCGATGTGTCCGAAGCATTTGATCAATCGGGTTCCTGCCGCCGCGGGGTCGCCCAGAAAGAGCTGAATTTCAAGAAGGGTTGTCTTTTTCTGAAAGGGATGCCCTTGAGGCGCCTGACAAACC
>CAYWSV010000101.1:5427-12260 GCA_964460155.1 uncultured Oligoflexia bacterium
TCGAATTTTGAGAAACGCGCGGCTCCCAAGCTGCGAAGAAGTACTGTTTGTTTGATGACTGCTGCAGTGCCGTAGGGGCCCTCGGGTTGACCTATGAGTCTTGCGGTTTCTGGAAGTATGCGGGAGTCAGAACGAAGAGTTTGCTCCTGATGGTTCACGGACTCTGGAGAACGGGTTTGCGTGGTGACGCCTGTACCTGAGACGATTTTCGACATGAACAAAGCTCCTGCGCCGCTCGCCGCCTGAAACAAAAAACCAAACAAGATGTTTGGCTTGTGCCCGAGACGCAAGTCACCACAATCACTCAGCTCTGTCAATCATTATTGTTTCAGACTTCCGGGCCTCAAAGAATACTTTCGGAAACTAGAGTTTTACAGACATCTTTGCTCGCCACACCATCTGTGGCTGCCTTGAAATTCAGAACAAGACGGTGCTGAAGAACAGCCGTAGCTACGCGTTCAACGTGTTCCCAGCTCACCTGATTGGCATTGCTGAGGAATGCTGCTGCTTTGGCTGCGAGAACCAGCGATTGCGAGGCGCGCGGACTGGCTCCATATTCCACGTATTTTTTAATGTGAGGCAATTGAGTTTCCGCCGGACGGGTGTTTCTGACGAGTCGGACGCAGGCCTCGAGGAGCGCTTGGGGCATTGGGATTTGTTCGATGCTCGGGCGGGCATTCACAATCAGGCTTGCTGCTGGAAGTGCAGGCAATTCTTTGTCTGCCGCAGACAAGACCGCGACCTGAAGTTCCGTTTCAAAGTTGGGGTAACCAACGTCAATGTTGACGAGAAAACGGTCGAGCTGTGCCTCGGGCAAGGGGAAAGTTCCCTCGTTCTCGATAGGGTTTTGCGTTGCGAAAACAAAAAATGGTCGAGGTAGAGCACGGCTGACGCCATTCAAGCTGACTTGCCGTTCTTGCATGGCTTCAAGAAGGGCCGATTGAGTGCGTGGAGACGCACGGTTGATTTCGTCGGCAAGTACGAAGGGGGCAAAAATAGGCCCCGGGATGAAGGTAATGCGTTTAAGATCGGGATTCTTCTCGTCGAATTGAATGGTGTCTCCGCCCAAAATATCGAAGGGCGTGAGGTCCGGAGTGAACTGGATGCGCTTGTAGCCGCACCCAAGCGCCTGAGCGAGAGAGCGGACGAGGGTCGTTTTTGCGACTCCGGGAGCTCCCGTCAGAAGTGCATGTCCGCCACAAAGCACAGTGATGACGACAAGATCAATCACCTGAGGCTGACCAAGGACCTTGCTGCTCAACAGTCGACGCAATTCGTGTGTGTTATCCCGTAACTGATTCAAGTCCATGGCGCACCTCTGAGATTGTGTGTCGAAAAGTGTCGGGGATTGTCCTTTGGTCGTCAAGATTGACCCCAGCCTCTCACTTTCTTAGAACATCGAGCACCTGTCATTTTTGCAAACACAAACAGCATGAGGGGAACTCCCATGATGTCAGTCCGGACGGTTTGTCAGCAGAGCTCCCCACAATCTCAGGGGCAACGCCCTGCGCACGTGACGGTTATTGGTCCAGGGGTTTTTGGCAGGGCTTTGGCCAATTGCGCGCATCAGGCGGGCTCACGAGTGACCTTGCTCGGGCTGGACGAGAGCGCTTTGGTGGACGCGCGCGCTGCATTTGCCGGGCGCGCTGATTTTTCGATTTTGACCATGGACCCAGCTTCTCTTTCCGGTTTGAAAGAGAGCAAAATTGATTTGCTCATTCTTGCTGTGCCTTGTCAGGCTCTACGCTCGGCTGCTGATTGGTGCTGCAATGTTTTGTGGCCACTTTTGGAGCCGCAGAAACAGATTCCAGTGCTGTGTGCTGCCAAGGGGGTCGAATTAGGCACTCTCAAACTTCCTCACGAGATTCTTGCCGAGTTGCTGCCCTCGAATGCAGGGATTGGAATTCTGAGTGGTCCAACTTTTGCAAAAGAGTTGCAGGCGGGCTTACCAACAGCAATCGTCGTTGCATCAAAGGATGAATCCGTCCGCCGTGCGGCGGAGTCGTTGCTGCATCGTCCTCATTTTAGAGTTTATGGTACCGATGATGTTGTTGGAGTTGAGCTTGGTGGGGCAATTAAAAATGTGATTGCAGTTGTTGCCGGAGTGGTTGATGGATTGGAGCTTGGTCACAATGCGCGTGCTGCAGTTGTGACGCGGGGGCTGGGTGAAATGGCACAGATGGGTGTTGCGTTGGGCGCAAATCCGATGACCTTTCTGGGGCTCAGTGGTCTTGGGGATTTGATCCTCACGTGTACTGGAGATCTCTCGCGCAATCGCCGTTTTGGTTTGACTATTGCGCAACACTACGATCGACCGATGGCCGAAATTCTCGCGGACATCGGCCAAACTGTCGAAGGATATTCGACCGCGCGAAGCGCGTATTTATTGAGTGAGAAGCTTCATCTCGACACCCCGATTCTCAAAATGGCTTACGAAGTTTTGTATGAAAACAAGCCGGTTCGGGATGCTGTCGCACACTTGCTTCACCGCCAGCAAAAGGGCGAGTTTGATTGGATAGGTCGATGAAAATAACTCTGGAAATTGTTGCTGCCGAAGTTGTCCGGCAGGCTGTGAGCTCAAAGTCCCAACTTCATGTTGTGGTTGTGCCGACGGACAATGACGCAGTTCACACAGAAGAATGTCTGCGTCAGCTTGCAGGAAAAGAATTCTCACGCAACGACCTGACCAGTCTGCCGACCTTTGTTCAGTCGGGTGTCTACCGATTTGAATCTGCACGTCGACTGCTTGCGCGTCGTTTGAGTGCACTGCATCTCTTGCGCACTTATCCTGTGCGCTGTCTTGTTGTCTCGGCACCTGCGCTTGCTCGTATTTTTCCCAAGTCCGATTGGATTGGACAACACACACTCGAGTTGCGCGCTGGCGACGAGCACGATCAGGATCTTGTGCTCGATAGGCTTTTATCTTTGGGATACCAATCTGTTCAGCGTGTCGAAGAAGTCGGTGAATGCGCTGTGCGTGGTGGCATTCTTGATGTGTGGACTCCTGCGGAAAAATATCCGGTCAGATGTGAGTTCTTTGGAGATTCGCTCGAGAAAATTCGCCTTTTTCGTCCGGCCGATCAGCGCTCATTTGAAACCTTGGAGAAGGTCAGCCTTCTTCCTTCACGAGAATTCGTTTGGCCACATGAATCACAGATGACGCAGTGGATCGAACGCTTCAATAAAGCGATTCTGGCGCAAGGCCTACAAGGCACAGTGCGCAACGACCTGCTCGAAAATGTGCGCTGCTCGATTCCATTTCCCGGTGTCGACGACTTAAGCCCGTTGTTTTCCGACACAGATTTCACAACCCCAATTGAATTTTTGAACGACGTTCTTTCTTCCGAGCGCAATGGAGTTCAATTTCATTTACTTGCCGAGCCTGCTCGACTTTTGAATGGATTGAAAGAAGTGACTGACGTCTACGAAAGCGCATGGCAGGCGGGTTACGGAAAGTCGCACATGACCGTCAAACCCGAGAAAATATTTCCGCTCGCCGAGAAATTTTCGGATTGGATGACGTCCGTTCAGAATCCCCAGAGCTCAAATCACCCATTCTCGCTTCCTGAACGAATCGAAGAAAAAATCGCGCAAGCCTCGCGTCGCAAGTTTTCTGAACGTTTGCAGATGGTCGCTGAGGTGCTGCGGGAAAATTCCGGTTTGGGTTGTGTTTTTACGAGCCCCACGCAGGATTCTTGCCTTGAATTCGTCTCGCTCTTACGCGCTCATTTTGCGCGAGGTTCGTCTATTGGAGGTACCGAAGGAGAGATTCCTGCCTTTGCACTGACCGAATTTCAAAACAACACGGCTAAGGTAAACGCGGGCGAGTGGCTTGCCCGATTGGCGAAATTTGCTAATCCGTTTTTCCTACCCGATGCGCAAAAACTCGTACTTCCGGAGGAATGGCTTCGGGGCGTCAGCAAAGACCACAGTCTCGAAGTTTACTCAGAGGACGAGTCGCGTCGAGCCTCGCGTGAGGCCACAGAGACTCTGTTGTCGGGCCAGTTCGGCGATTTTGCCGAGGGCGATCTGGTTGTTCATGTGCAACACGGAATTGCTCGTTTTCGTGGTCTGATGACCATTCGCGTCATGGATATTTCCGGGGATTTTCTTGTTCTTGAATATTCAGGAAACGACAAGGTTTACGTTCCTGTTCATAAGCTGAACCTTGTTCAGCGATACATCGGTGCCGGTAAAGCCGGAGATGCTCAGCTGGATTCTCTCAAGGGAACACAATGGGAGAAGCGCAAGGCTCGCGCCAAAGAAGAAGCGGCGAAAGTCGCGCGTGAGCTTCTTGAACATCAGGCGCGGCGTGCAACGACACCGGGTCATGCGTATTCAACGGTTGAAGATAATTATCTTCTTTTTGAAGCTGCATTTCCCTACGATGAAACGCCTGACCAGCTCAAAGCCACACGCGAAATTCAGGCCGACATGAGCCGTCCAAAAGCCATGGATCGACTTTTGTGCGGAGATGTAGGCTTCGGCAAAACAGAAGTTGCAATGCGCGCGGCCTACCGCGCCGTTCTGGATGGTAAGCAAGTGAGTTGGTTGGTTCCGACAACCGTTCTCGCTCACCAACATTATCGGAGTTTGCAGGAACGATTCGCCAATTTTGGCGTGAATATCGAAATTTTGGATCGGTCGTCGGGAGCCGGTGGATCAACAAAAGCACTCAAGAAACTTGCCGAGGGTGGAATTGATATTCTGGTGGGAACACACAGACTCTTGTCCCCTGATGTGAAGTTTAGGGATCTTGGACTGCTGATTGTTGATGAAGAGCAACGATTTGGAGTTTTGCAGAAGGAAAAGATCAAAACACTCTCCTACGGCATCGACGTTCTGACTATGAGTGCGACACCGATTCCGCGCACACTGCAGATGGCCATGATTGGCTTGCGTGAGCTCAGCCTTCTGACAACTCCCCCAAAGGCACGATTGGCGGTCAAGACCTTTGTTTGTCCGTTCGATGAAAACACGATTAAAGATTCAATTAAATATGAACTGGCAAGGGCAGGGCAGGTCTTTTTTGTTCACAACCGAGTCGAGGATTTGCCCTCTGTCGAAGCTTACCTCAAAAAATTAGTCCCAGAGGCACGCATTTGTATCGGGCACGGAAAGATGGGCCAAAAAGAACTCGATAAGACAATTATTGAGTTCATTGATCAGAAATTCGATGTTTTGCTGTGCACGACCATTATTGAATCGGGCATCGACATGCCCAATGTGAATACGATCATTGTGCAGGATGCCGATAATTTTGGATTGTCGCAGTTGTACCAGCTGCGTGGTCGAGTCGGACGCCGATCGACGCGCGGATATGCTTACTTTTTGATGAGCCCATCTGCGCGGGAAGAAGATGAAGGCGTCAAGCGACTTGAGGTTCTTCGCGAGCATCAGGATTTGGGAAGTGGATTTGTGATCGCGAGTCAGGACCTCGAAATGCGCGGTGCTGGCAACATTATGGGCGACGACCAGAGCGGCCGGGTGACCGAGGTTGGTCTGGAAACTTATATGCAAATGCTCGACGATGCGATTCGCTCGATTGGCGGCCGTAAAGTCAGAACACTTCCGGAAGCTGAAATTCAGATTCCACTCGAAGCACAAATTCCAGAGGAGTATGTACAAAATGCACGCGAGCGCCTGCGTCTGTACCGCCGCTTTTTTGGTGCCCGCAACGAGGAAAATCTATCTGCACTCACTGTCGAGTGCGCGGATCGGTTTGGTCCTTTGCCCGAGAGTGTTCAGAATTTGGCTGACATGGCGAGAGTGCGTCGTTGGTTGATGAGTTTTGGTGGCGTTGGCTTAAATGTCAGCGATGATTTTACCGAAATTAAAATAAGCCCCGAAATTCTTCAGGCCCGTGATGATCTGGATGCAGAGGCTATCGTCAGACGGATTTTCGACGTTTGCAATCGCGAAGTGAAGGGAGTGAGACTCACACCTGATGGCCGATTGCTGTTACCTTTGAAAAAACGTCAGTTCCGTCCGGAGTTTGGTCAGACGGGTCTCTCAGAGCTTAAAAAATACCTGACGCTTTTTGCAGGTGAAACGTATGCAGGAAGCCAACAACAAAAGAAGACTTGAACACAAGAGCCAATCGTTCGTGTGGTTGGCACATATTTTTTGGCTGTTCTCGTCATCTGCGTTCGTTTGTTTTGCCTCAGCCCAATCCTCCACTGCAGAGTCTGAAGCTCGGAAGTGGAGCTTGGATTCTCAGCTTGTCCGTCAGTTGGAAGAGGCTGTTGAACAAGAAAACTTTCTCGAGGCCGCTGAACTCATAAAGAAGGTGCCTCCTCCGGAGATCTCTCGAGCTCCGCGGCTGCTTGTTGTTAAAGCTTTGATTGCCAAGGGACTTTACAAGCAAGAAGAGGCGTTTGAGTTGTTGAGGGCTGCCTTAAAAATCGACAATAACTACGCACCAGCTCAATTCGAAATAGCTCTGATACTCATGGAAAAAAAAGAGTGGCGCGACGCAGAAGTTCTGCTCCGGCTTGCCGGCGCGTCGGAGCAACTCACAGGACAGCGAAAGGTCATGCTGCCCTATTACCTTGGCGTTATTGCGTTCGAAACGGGTCGTTTTTTTGAGGCACGAAGTAGTTTTTTGCGACTCAATTGGAATGAATCGCTGGACCCAGCACTACAGCAGTCGATGAATACTTTTGTGTCGAGGATCTCAAAGCAGCGCCCCTGGACTGTTGTTTTTCCACTTCTCTATCAATACGAGTCCAATATTTTGGATGTCTCTCAATCGGCTCCTTTGCCGGCAGGATACACCTGCAAAGATGGTTCCAAAGTGGTTGGCGGACTGTTTTTCACTCTCGAGGGAGTGG
>CAYWSV010000102.1:0-12175 GCA_964460155.1 uncultured Oligoflexia bacterium
GCGGCGGTTCTGCGACTCGACGTCTTGAGAATTCGCCCCACCGGACAAAAGCTGTCATCTTTGCGGAGCTCCGCAACACACTCGAAGCTGAGCGACGATCGCATTCTTTTTACGGGTGGAGCAACGGATTTTGAGCTTGCGCTTTCAAGCTCAGATATCTTTGATCCCAAAACAAACTCATTCTCGAACGGCCCTGACATGGTCATGGAGCGCAGCGGACACACCTCTGTGGCACTGCCTGACGGGCGGGTTTTGGTTTTTGGTGGAACTGATGGTTACCGAATCCATGATTCGATTGAAATTTACGATCCATCACGCGGAATCTTTAATCTTGCAACGTCGAAAATGACAGTTCCTCGTGCCCACCACACGGCAACTCTCGTTAATGAAAACACCATAGCCATTATTGGCGGGGAAACGACGACACAGGATTCCGAAGACGAAGACGATTCCCCATTCCTCGGTTCAATTGAACTATTTGACATACCTTCAATGAAATTTTTGGCCGTTGATTCGAAAATGAATTCCCCTCGTATCTATCACACGGCAACACGACTAGATAATGAACGAGTCCTCATTGTGGGTGGACTAAGTGGTATTGGTCAAAGTTCAAACGTAGTTGAGATTCTGAATGTAAATGATCGCTCAATTGTCGAAGCTGGCTTTACATTGCACGGGCGTTCACTCCATTCAACTACGCTTCTCAAGGACGGAACATTTCTGATCGCTGGAGGAGTCGAGAACGGTGTTCCGCTTGCAAACAGCGAACGCTGCCGATTTGTTGCACCGAACGACGTCAATTGTCTCAATGGAGCAAAGATGTCACGTGCGCGGTGGGGTCATGCGGCAACACCCATCTCCGCAGGACGTATCCTTTTCACAGGTGGTCTAACAAACACACCCGAGGAACCAACACGAAGCGCAGGACCAATTCGCGGACTTGAGATTTTCGTTCCCTGATTTCGTCTCAGTGTGCAAGCGAACCAATCGTATTGCCTGATTCATCTGAAACAGGGAGTCTATGGCTCGATTTTGATCGGAGACCCATAGGTCTTCAACTTCTGGCCCGAAATGACCACTATATCTCCGTCGTTCAGCGCATAAAGCGTTTTATGATTCTTCTTCGCAAACGTCTGTAAAACATCGAGGCGCGGGAAATGCTCGCTCACGTGAGGGACGATTTCGAATTCAAAAAGACCGAGCCCTACTGTTCCACCGCGCTCTCCGAAGAGAGTAGCCGCTGAAAAAGTTTTAGACATCAGCATTGCGCCGGCACTGACACCAAGAAGAACTCCACCCCGCTGAGCAAATCTCAGCAGATACTCCTCCATGCCAGCCGCTCTGAGACGATCCATAAATGCGCAAACCTCGCCACCCGACAAGTGGATGAGGTCGCATTCAAAAAATCTGAACAATGCCTCCGAAGAATGATCTTCTTCTGGATCGAAATACTCGACAGCGGTGAAACCAATTTTCTCGTAGTATCTGGCCTTTTCCTTGAAATACCTTTGCCGAGGATCGGGTGTCGAAGGAATATAGACCAACCGTGGGGACCGCTGTCCGGTCAGAGAACGAATAAGATTTGAATCAAGTTGTGCAGTTTTGTCGTGGGATTGATCACTGTGAAGAATGAGCTTCATTGAAGTTTCCGCTGACTTTCTGAATTTTGACTGTCTTTAAATAACGTCAAGTGAAATACAACTATTTATCAGGTGATTCTGATAGGCATGTATACAATACGAGAGAGCATCGAATGAGAGGCTGGTGTGTGCAATCCGGCAAGCGCAATTAGGCTTGTGACTCCACGCGTGGCATCTAATCCAGAGTTGCGGCACTCGAGAAGTAATTCTTCTGGTTTATCTGTGACGATAGGTAGAAGCCAATGTGTCCTCAACAAAGCTTCCTCTCCCGCAATGCTAACGCCAGAATATAGACCTTGAGCAAACTCTAACTGGATGGCCTCGGCTCGCTGAATCCAATCCTGCTGCGAGGTCTTCAACCAACTCTTGCGAACCATTGAGCGAAGTCGTGAGTGCGGCTTAAAACGAAGAGAAGCTGGGAGCGATGAAGCTGGAAACCCTCGCACAGATTCACGCAAAAGATGCTCAGGATTTCTTCCGCAGAGTGTCACCAACGAAATAAGCTGTGCGTAAACAAACGGCCAGCATAGAACTTTCAAGACGGATACTTTTATGCACTTCTTTTTGTATGCCCAGCCGCTCGCCTCCTGATAACCTGATTGCAGAGTGAGCATTTTCTCGCGCACTGAGCCCTGACGAATGAAGACGACAGCACCTCCAAGCGCGGTGGATCTCTTAATTGTTCCAAAACTGAAGAATGTTAGGTCAGCAGCGTCGGTTCCCGCGAAGTCTCTGCCCATAAAACATTGAGCACAATCTTCGATGAGCAGCAGTCCCTCTGCGTGACACCACGTTGCAATTTCATCCAAAGAACTCCATGAACCAAATAAATGCGCACAGAGCACTGCAACCGTTCTGTTGGTCTTTTTAGATTTGATGTCTTGGAGCGTTGGAAGCAAAGAACCTTCATTGATGTCAGCGAACACAGGATTCAATCCATGGAGCCTGACAATCTCTGCCATGTGAGGAATGTTTATTCCCGACAAGATGACCTCAGAGCCTTTGGGATAGGACTGAACGGTCAGAAAGGCATCCCAAGCAGAGCGAACAGAGAAGAAGACCTCGCCTGAATGACCCTCTTGATCTGCAATTTTGATTTCGGACCCAGACATATCGGATCCCAACGTTGGAATTAGGCACCTAAATAGGTCTGCAAACGAAGCATCAATTCTATGCGGAGGTTTAAGATAAAACTTTTTCAACATAAATTCCGCACTTCCTAAACCATTCGCTCGGCAATGAGTCGCAGATCACCAACGATCCAAATGAGATCATTTTCCCGGAGTTCCCACTCAGACTGCGGATTTAAAATTCTCGATCCCTCTCTCTCGATTCCAACAATTATCCCCCCAGTATCCTCGCGTATCTGACTCTCTCTTATTGTCTTGCCCAGATAAGGGCTTCCGGCAGCGAGCAAAACGTTTCGCAAACCGTAAGAATGAGAGTGCTCCGCCAAAGAGATTTGCGCATCTGCTCGCAGTAATTGAGCAAGAAGCGAAAGCTGCTCCTCTGAGCCAATGGCATGAACTTTATCAAAGGGCATAAGAAGAACATCCCTCCGAGGAGCGACTATATATTTCGAACCACGCTCGATGAGAGCAACTGATACTCCTAATGTTTCACGCAGTCGTAGATCTGCAAGACTCTTACCCACAACATTTGAATCGGGATCAACGACCATCTCGGTTAGATGAGCATCCCATGGAGCGAGAGCGGGAATCTCCGTTTGCCTCTCAACACGCGCGCGTTCCTTCTCCGTGAGATGGTTCAAAAACTGGCTTTCAATCCGACTATAAATCAAGCCAAAGTTTTTGAAGCCTAAGAGACCAACTAGAATTACGAGACCTGCGACAATTAAGAACGCAGTCTTTCCAGCGGTAAACACAGTGACCATGAAGCCGAGCAGCGCAAACGCAAGAAAAACGCGTCCGAACAAAGAGAGAGCCGTCCGACTCGCCAGAATCGAAATCTGTTCGCGACCCAAACCCTGAGTAGACCATTGCTTCTTGTACATGACAATCGCCCACAAGAAGGGAAACGCGGCAACCATCGCAACCAACATTGCCAGAACCAATGCGAAGGTCTGATTCTCGGAATGTTTGAGAATGAAAGGTCGCAAGAAATTGGAGCTTGCAAGCGTAATTCCAATAACAACAACAGAGTTCAAGAAGAGCACGAATCCTGTTTTTACCGAACTCGTCCGCGCCTCAATTGTCAAATTGGAAATAGAAGCCTGATTAACACGCTGAACAAATGATTTGGGCAGACGTCTTTCCAAGAAACCATGAACAGCAGGAGCCGAACGAATCAGATACGGGGTCGTGAAAGTCGTTAAAACGGAGACCGCAACTGCAATTGGATAAAGGAAGTCAGAGGTCACTTTTAGAGTTAAACCCAGCGTTGCAATGATAAAAGAAAACTCACCAATCTGAGCGAGGCTCAAACCGGCGGAAACCGATGTTTTGAGATCTTGTCCCGAAATCAATGCACCAATACCCGAGCTCAAAAGCTTACCCACAATCGTCGCCACCGAAATGACGAGCACGGTCTGCCAATGCTCCCCAATAACAGACAGATCGAGAAGCATACCCACAGAAACAAAAAACACTGCAGCAAAAAGATCACGAACAGGCTGAACGATGTGTTCAATTTTCTCGCCCTGAGGTGTTTCTGCTAAAATCGAACCCATCACAAAAGCACCGAGCGCCGGCGAAAAGCCACTTTTGCTGGCAAGAATAACCATCGCAAAACAAAGTGCGAGGGAAAAAATCAGAGTCGTCTCCGCGTTGAGTGATTCCCTTGCGCGGCGCAAAAGCATGGGGACCAAAAAGATGCCAGCAAGAAACCACAGCGTTAGAAAAAATCCGAGACGCGCGGCTGATTCAAGCAGGGCCAAGCCTTGAAATTGACTCGTACTCGAGATTGCCGTCAGAACGACCAGAAGCAAAATCGCGACAAGATCTTCGACAATTAAAACGCCAAACACCAGACTCGCAAATTTCTTCTGCTTTAATCCAAGCTCGTCGAGTGCACGAATAATGATTGTGGTTGATGAGATCGCTAGTATTCCGCCAAGAAATAAACTATCGAGTGTGCTCCAGGCGAACAATTTTCCAATCGCATACCCTATTCCCAACATGGTGATGACTTCGGTCAAAGCCGTGACCGTTGCTGCTTTACCAACCGCTGCAAGCTTTCGAAAACTGAACTCAAGACCAAGACCGAAAAGCAGGACGATGACCCCAATTTCAGCCCAGACCTTGATCGCATTTTTGTCTTTGACTGTCGGGAGAAAATCGATTTCAGGACCAACCAAAATACCTGCGAGGAGATAGCCCAGAACAACCGGCTGACCGATTTTCTTGAAGAGAAGCGTCACCACAGCAGCAACAGCCAGTATGTATCCTAAGTCAGATATAAGTTCTGGCAACTGCATTGCTCAATCCTCCGCACAGAGTAAAGCCTAGGTTTTAATGAGAGTCAAAATCCAAATAAATTTTCAAGCAAATAAGGATAAATTGCGAAATTTTGGGGAGTCGTTATCGCTTTGTTCACGCGATCAAAAAGTCTGGGTGGAAAGAGATTTTAAAAACTCGACGAGTGCTTCTTTATCCTTTTGACTTAGGTGGAGTTTTTTAACCAGCGAATGCATTTGAGGAGCGGGCCCACAACCGGTATTTTTTGCACATCGATGACTTCCTCCGCGATTGTAGTGTTCGACTACACTTTCGAGAGTCGGCAGGCTTCCATCATGCATGTAAGGAGCGGTGCGCGCGACATTTCGCAGGGGAGGTATCCTGAACTTGCCTCGGTCTTCGAGTTTCAATGTAAATTCGTAGAGGCCTTCATGCTTGGTTGGAACACCACCACGACCATCCCAATTGTAAAGTCCGTTATGAGCGAACTGAACAATTTCTCCGTTTCTTTCTTTTGCTGGAGGCTGCGCGAGAGGATCTCTGCTCTGTAGAAATTCCTTTTTCGAAGCATTGCTCAAAAGAACTCCAGAATGACAGGATGAGCAATTAGTCCTCTTGGAAAAGAACAACTCACGTCCGCGCTGAGCCTTTCGACTGAGTGAGGCTGAATGACCACTCAGGAATTTGTCATAAGGGCTATCAAAGGCCTCTATGGAACGTACATATTCCGCCAATGCAGAAAATATATGACGAGTCTCTGGAGAGTTGTTTTCTGACGGAAAGGCGCTCCTATAGAAGTCGACATGCGGAGATTTTTCTAGAACCTCCGCGCGAACTTTGGGCCAGACACGAATCAGAGCCATTTCACCGGGAGTATCGAGAAATAGAGGAACGATAATTTGATTCTCGAGTTTGCGAAGAACTGGATTCGCCCATGTGAGCACATCCATATGTGCCGCGTTTATCAGTGTCGGCGAGTTACGGTGAACGGAGTGTCCTTCAATGTCGTCCGAAGTTGCTTTGTTTTGAGTGAACGCTCTTTGAGGATTATGACATGTGGAGCATGCTATTTTACCATTTGCCGAGAGCCGAGAGTCAAAAAAAAGCACCTTGCCCCACTCGGCTTTTGGGTTCAACTGAGCAGCATAAGCAAATGGTTGCAGCAAAACCAACGCAAGTCCAACAAACGGAATCCAAATTTTTACTTGTTGATCCATATACGCTGGCCACCTACATGACACTGGCTGCACTGCCCTGTGACTTTAGAAGAGTTCATCTTCATTGCACCCGACCCGTCTCCATCGGTCACAGTTACCCAATACTCCTTGTTCGCATTGGTCAGTTGAGCAAGATAGTCAGTTGTCGTGTAGAAGTTTCCGCTTCTATCGGTCACCAACTCTTTGACAGGCGTTCGAGTGTCTGTGCCTGAGGTGGGTGGTTTTTCGTTATAGATTTTAACAATCGCACCAGCGGCAGGAGTTGTTTTGTCGGCCTTGTAAACCGTGCCCGAGAACGTATGCAAACCTTTACCCGGCCCTTTGCTTTGATGGCAGCTGACACACGTGAGGCCACTGTTGTGACTCACAAAACCCGTTGAACCCGATGCATGATTTGCGTCGCCAACTTCCAAATTAACGGTAAGCGCAGCGTCACGAACAAAACAGCTGTCCCCTATGGCCTTCTTCTTTTCCTCAGTACAGTTGGTCGCATCAGTCTTTATACTCGACGGATCTACAGTTTGTTCAGACGTGGTGACAAACAACGAGAAGACCTTTTGAACCGGAACCAGCCCACCAACCGCATCTTTAAAAGTCAAGCCAAGATTAGCAAAAAGATATTCACAATCCCCATCCGCAGGAAATGACATGCAGCCCCACGAACTCGGCGCAGAGTCGATTACGAGTTGTCGCGAGGAGATATTCTGTTTCAGTTCCTCTTGTAGTTTCTCGCCCTCGAGATACTTTGAGATATCAAATTTAACTCCCGACTTTAATGGGTTCCCCACAAGAGTGATCAAAACATTGTTTTCGTGTGTACACCTGTAGGTTTCGGGAGAGGTGCCCGAACAGCTTGTTGCTCCATGGTGAACCAGATAGTCTTTATTTTTTGCGCCACCCTCAGATTCAATGGTCAGCTCCAAACGCACCTCTTTGTATCCACCCTTCCATGACCACCACATTCCCGGATTATTGAGAGGAGGTTGAGCGGTGGCGGAATCGAGGTGATTGGTTTTATCATCGAGTCCGAGTGCAAATTCTATACCTGAATACTCTCCACGTCTGATAACACCTCGCACCATTTTACGAGTCTCACCATCTGGTGAACTGGAATTTGCACAATTTGATTCGGTAGTCGCAAAGTCCAGCAATGCAACATTTCCTGACTGCCATTTGCCGTCCTGTTCAAGTTTCAATGCTTCCTTACTACCGTCGGCACGAAGAAATTTAATATCAGAAACATAGTAGCGAAAGTCTTTGGGCTTTACCTGCGTATTGTCGGCTCCCAAGGTAAAAGTTTTTTTGCAGTCGAATTCCTCATCCCCAAATGTTGTTCGAAATGGAATATCAACCACGACATCATCGGAGACTGCAGCGCTTTGATTTGCTTTCTTACCGCAGGAAATTGCAGACCCCACTGACACAATTGCACTCAGAATTAACAACATCGCCAGAGGCTTAATTTGGAACATAAAACAATCTCCTTTTACAATTTGGGTGGAACTTTCCGCAGTTTCCTTTGCAAACTTTGCCGATGTAACCCCAAGCGTTGAGCTGCATGTGTGATGTTACCCTCGCATTGCCCAAGGACGAATTCGATGAGCTCATACTCATAGCGAGCGAGCGTCATTGACTGTGCATCTGAATCTTCAAAACTGAATTCACAGTTGACTTCATCTAACCACAAAGCCTGTTCAATGAGCTCTATTGATGATGGTTTCAAAAGATAGTTCACCGCACCGTTCTTTATAGCTTGGACCGTGGTTGCAGTTGAGGGGTAGCCTGTCAAAATAAGACTTCGACAGCGAACATTGGCACCAGTGAGTTCCTTCAAGAAATTCAGGCTCAGTTCGGATTTTACGCGAAGGTCCAGAATCGCAAAATCAAAAATGAGCCCCGAACCCAGTGCAGCACGGGCCTGTGCGACAGCTCCTGCGCTAAATACGAGATACCCACGTTCGCTAAATTCAAGTTCAAGCGTCTTCCTGAAGGACGCATCATCATCTAATATGAGCAGCCTTTTTTGCTGATGCAATTCCGTCATGTATAACGAGTCTCAACAAGCGGGAGTTGAAGTATGATTCTCGTTCCACCTTCAGGTCGGTCGTCTATCCGAAGAAATCCCCCTAGAGCCCTTGCAAAGGTCACCGCGTGAAACAGACCAAGTCCATGGCCATCTTCACGGGTCGTCAAAAAAGGCTCACCCAGATGTTTTCGAACGATATCGGGAACCCCAGCACCATCGTCCTCAATTTTGATTTCGACATGCCCCTTCTGAGAATGTCCCTCGGCGCTGAGTATAATCTTACCATTGGGATTCGCCTGCCGAGCATTCTCCAATAAATCGCTGATGACTTGTCTCAGAGGTTCCACAGGTGATCGAACCTCAAGTGGCATTGTGGGAACAGATACGACCAGCGGTGCGTTGCTCTGCCTCCAAATCTCCGCCACCTCCCGAACCTTCTCGCCAACGTCAATTTTTTCAAAAGTGCACTCTGTCAAATTGTTGCGTCGTTGAAGCAAATTTTTCAAGGTCAAATCACACCGCTTGGCTGCCTCAAATGCCTCGAGAAGATCATCATTGTTCAGCAGTTCAGGATTCAAACGCTGAAGTCGCTTAAGACGCATATGAAGTGTTGAGAGTGGTGTCGCAAATTCATGTGAGAATCCAGCGACGAAGACCCCAAAAACACGCAAATGTTCAAGTTTACTAATTTCATCCTTTGCAGTCTCAATCTCGCGACGCTTAATTTCAAGCTTGTGCGCAACCCATGCAATTAATCCGACAAGACCGAGCAAGACTGTCATGTGCGCCGGATACAAAAGGACACTCGGCATGGACAATCCTTGCGCGGGCGGGGGCACAATAGGATTCGAGTAAAGTGCAGTCGAAGACCAGAACAATAACATCAGGAAGCCGATCAAATGCAAGCCTTGTAAGAGAAGTGCCGCCATCGCGGCTTGAAGAAAAAGCAACACGATAAGTGGATTCCACGCACCCCCGGTTAGCCAAAGCAACCCAGTGAGCGCGAATAGATCGAATCCCAATTGAGAAAGCAGATACCCCTGTGTTGGTCGTATCAGTTTATATCGTTGTGCAAATAAACTTGCCGCATTGATTGCAAGAACAAGAGAAATCATCAGAATCGCTGGCAGACGCGTATGAGTTTGCAACCATCCAAGCTTCAGCGCTGGAAAGATTATAATTGCCTGAGCTGCAAAAACGATCCACCGCACCGACAAAACCAGACCCACACTTTGCTCGAAATTAACCATGAACGCCCCAATGATTCGGGTGGTTAGAGGTGAAGAATGAGACGATACATAAAAAACACGAGCGAGGTAATGCAGCAGATTGTTGCTCCAGCCGCGTTTGGGTATTGGTCATTTTTCTCGTTTTACGGCGCGATCGAACAGTCTTGTAAACACCTGCGTCAATTTTGTCATTTAAAAACTTCCCACCACTATTCGAACATGCACGACCCACATAAAGTATAAGGATCTCGACAAATCCGGCATTTCTCGTCATTTGAGGGAGCATATATGAAAAAGAAATTGATTCTGCTTGGAGCAGCTTTCGCCGTTCTCAGTAGCGGCTGTAAATCTCGTTCGTTCAACTCGGGCACGTCGACTGCATCAGGTCAGACTACACTCCAAAACGGCAACCTTGTCTCTGAATTTGGCGGCAATCTTGTTCTCACAATGAATTTGGAAATTCTTTCGATTGTTCTCCCAACTCAAGCCGCTCTTGAAGACTTCGTTTCTTTTATGATCGATGAGAATCGTCCCGACGGCAAAGGTCTCAAATTCCGCGGCTTGCTTCTCACTCACAGAGATTTTGGCAAATCTGAGGATAGGCAGTCACTTGAAGCCAATATCAAGTTACTCTCTGCACCAAAGTACAAAAATAAAGTCGCTTTCATGAAGATTGATACCGAAACACCCCTAAACTGGAGCCGCGACTGGTTCCCGCTCTACTCCCAGAGTGGTGGCAGCTGGTATTCTGTAGAACCTGCGTACTATAAAGACGCAGATGAATTTAGCCGCGTTCGCGATCAACTCGCATCCAAATTTAACATTCCTGCCGAACGAAGAGTTCGTTCCGACCGACGTCTTGAAGGGGGGAATATTGCCGTCACAGGAACCGGAACTTGCCTCCTTGGCGAAGGTGGGGCCGCACCAAGAAGCGGAGCTGCAGCCGAGGGAGTTGATCAATTTCTTGTTCCTTTTGCCTGCCAGAAAGTCATTTGGCTGCCAGCAATCAATGACCCAGAACTCCCGGTGGTAGGGACAAACCATATCGACATGTGGATGAAGTTGGTGTCGACAAACAAAGCTGCTGTCGCAGAAATCGACCAAAAACTTCTGGCAGACTATAAATCCGTCTCCAACCCGAACAACAACAAATACGTCAAGGCCTTCGCAAAATTCAGACAAATGGAGAATTTGTCCGCGGCAAAGACCGAACTAGACGTGCTCATTTCACACGCCCAGAGAACCCTTCAGGACGGAGCTGATAAACTAACGAAGGCCGGATTCAATGTTTTCCGTGTTCCCGTATTCGCACTCAGCACCATCAATGCCTCACTCAATGGTATTCAAAATGGAAATAGGCTGATTCTTTCGTCATCTGTGCCCAGCGACGTCAATTTAGGCAGCCAAAATAAGGCTATGTGGCGCGATATTGAAAACCGAGCTAAGCAAGCTTTCGCAGATAATGGATTCGTGGTTGACGCAGTCATTGATGCAAGCCGCTTTCCGCAAGAGAGCGGGGCGTATCACTGCGGAAGTGCGCATATCCCATGGGATGTTGTGAAGCACTTGTTTGCGCAGAATGAGCCACAGTCTCCGTAGACTCGTTTAGGAAAAAAATGTTCGAAATATCCGTTATTGTCATTTGCCTCGCTATTAACTCTCTCCTGTCGGCCATAGAAATGGCCATAATGACGGTCTCGACGGGACGGCTAAAAGCGCAAACCCTTGGGGGTGACCAAAAGGCAAAACGGGTTCTCGACCTCAAGAGTAATCCGGAACGCGTTTTATCCGTTCTACAAATCGGCATCACACTCGTCGGAGCTGTTTCAGCAGCGGTGGGTGGTGCTGGTGCCGAAGAAAATTTAACCCCGTTTTTTCAACAGACGTTTGCACTCGGTGAGGAGTCAGCTGAGTTGCTGGCAATTATCACTGTCGTGTTGCCGCTCACCTACTTTTCTGTGGTTCTTGGTGAGCTCGTTCCAAAAACCTTCGCACTCAAATTCCCCCTGAAGATATCTAAGCTTGGCGCTGCTCCATTGGGCATCATGGACAAGCTCTTCGGTCCAGTTGTCTTTATCCTAGAAGCCTCAACTAAATTCCTCTGCAACCTCATGCTTTCTCGGGTTAAATCTGAGCGATCACCAGAGCAATTCTCTTCGATTGAGATTGATGGACTCACGGAAATACACAAGGAATATATTTTAAATTTATTGAGTATCGATAAAAGAAAAGTCTATGAGATTATGCTTCCATGGAACGATGTCGTCCACATCGATCTGAGTTCAGACAAAAGCGCGGTTCTCAGCCTCGTAAAACAATCGGGGCACACGAGGCTTCCGGTGATAGATGGAAAATCTATTGTGGGCATTCTGCACTCCAAAGAATTCATTGCAGCCGATGACCAAGGTCGAACAAATTGGAACAAACTTGTTCGACCGATTCAGGCGTTTCCCGAAAGTGAACATGTGCTCAACGCACTTAAGGCCTTGCAGAGTAAAAGGTCCCACATGGGTCT
Organism: uncultured Oligoflexia bacterium; assembly: GCA_964460155.1. Taxonomy (GTDB): domain Bacteria; phylum Bdellovibrionota_B; class Oligoflexia; order Silvanigrellales; family Silvanigrellaceae; genus RFOM01. The sequence goes on from CAYWSV010000102.1 coordinate 12,044, forward strand.
TATCTTGAAGAACAACGACCCCGTAGGTATCGTGACAATAGAAGATATTCTCGAGGAAATTGTTGGCGAGATATATGACGAAGACGACAATCCGCGTGTCCTGATGTCACTCACTGCACAAATGCGAAGCAA
>CAYWSV010000103.1:0-12169 GCA_964460155.1 uncultured Oligoflexia bacterium
CTTTTTTCACCGATGCAGATCGGTTCAAGAGATACATTTCTTGTATCGGTTTGGGCGTGCCGGTTTGGCTTGTTGTTGGTATTTTTGCCACTCTCGCACCAGATTTAGCCAAATCAAGAGGGCTTGATTTTCCGGTGCAGGCCTCAACATCCATTATGCTCGTTTACATCGGTCTTGCTTTGGGAGATCTCGGTTCGGGCGCACTGACTCATTATATTGGCAGCCGAAAAAGGGTGATTGGCGGATTCATGATTGCCGCTTTGCTGTTATCTGTACTTCACTTGACCTTGGGTGGGATGAATCAATTTCTCTTTTATTCCACTCTGACCCTTCTCGGTATTGCAATTGGCTATTGGGCACTTTTCGTGCTCACGACCGCAGAAAATTTTGGGACGAATTTACGGGCTACCGCAACTACTACTGTTCCTAATTTCGTTCGTGCTTCATTGGTGCCACTGAACCTAATTGTTTCTTCATTTGCGGCCTCTGGAAAGATCGTTTTTGGTGCGTGGGCTGCTCTAGTCGTTGCGTTTATTTGTTCTTTCGCCGCTCTTTACGCGTTGCGTGAAACCCATGGACGGGATCTGGACTTTGTCGAAGGTCAGGAGTCTGCAACATGACAATCAAACACATCCGTTTTTCAATGTTCAATTTGCTTCACGTTTTGCTTCTTATTCTCTTTGTTGGCGCTTGTTCGCCCGAACCAGTCGAGCCGACCAGATCGGGGCAGAGTGGTTTTGGTTTGAATGGTGACAGTGAGCCGGACGATTTTTATTGTCCTGAGGGATACACCTACGACAACCTTTATCATGTTTGCGAAGATAAGATGGGTGTTTTGGGGCCTTTTAGTCCGGCAATGGTTGAGAAGTGTCGAGCCTTTGGGGGTGGCGCTCCTTGTGACGGTCTGCATTGGCAAAGAGAGTTTGCTCATAGCATTCGTGGCACAGGAAAGTGTCCTTTGGGTACGCGCTGGGAGCAGGATATGGAGGTCTGCACTAGCGGTGAGAACGTCTATGGTCCTTTTTTGAAGTCCCAGCATCGCAAGTGTGTCGCAGCAGGAGGAGGACCCGCCTGTGAGACGATGAGATGGTCGATGCAATTTTTTGAGTCGTTTAGAGCTGAGAAAAGGGTTGGGAACGGCGGTATTTCAGGCAACTTTGATATGCCAGAACCGAGCGATGCAGAGATCTCTGAAGTTTTGTCTCTGTGGGCGACCTACTATTATATTCCGACCGTTCAGAATCTGGGCTCAAATGGAATTCCTCTACTCGACATGAACGGAAATTCCCTTGGAGTTGGTTTGTCCAGAAAGGATTGGTGTAAAGCTGCGCTCGAAGGTTCAGTTCGGGTCGTCGATTCGGTGGGCAAGGACGTTGTTTTCAACTACTCGGGGAGTCGGCAAAGCTACAAGCAGACCGACTGCTCAGATTATATTTCTCTGCCGGGTTTACCGTACTCACGGTTCTATCGGGCGAAGGGATCGTTTGGTGATGGTGTTGCGGGTTATCATCTTAAGCCTTACAGGACGATTGCCGTCGACCCATCCTACATTCCCTATGGAACTGTCATTTACATCCCAGCGGCTCGTGGAGTCACCGTTATCCTTCCCAATGGGAAGCAGGCTTTGCATGATGGCTATTTCTACGCCGCTGACACCGGTGGTGCACTGCATGGACGCCATATCGACGTTTTCATTGGAAGCGCCGGAGAGAATCCGTTTTCATTCGTTCGCTCAAATAGCAGCGGCACGTTCAAGGCTTTTATTATTAGTTCGCGCGACAGAAAGGCGCCGTTGGAGTCACTCCATACGACGCCTTGATTCTAATGAGATGCGCTGCAAAACGTGTCTGCTTCAGCCCTCGGTCTTTTGAGGAAGACTCGGAGTTTGGGGGGACAGTGAATTTCTTCGCTCTATAAGTTGGTTGGCTTTAAGTTTGAGCTGTGCGGGCGTGGATGATCTGAAATAACTGACCGCGTCTGACTTTGGATTCTTTTCCAACTGTTCGGCGAGTTTGATGTAAGCCTCAGAGGCTTTAGAAAGTGCGTCAGACTGCAGATCTTTGAGCTCGGGGAAATTTTCAGAGACAAATAGAAAGCGCGTTAGAGAGCCGTGCCAGAGGCCCTTTTTCCAATAGAAGTTGCCAATGAACATATGGTGCTCGGCTATGCGTCTTTTCAGGATTGCGACTCGCTGCTGGCCTTCGTTGGCATAGGTGGATTTCGGAAATCGTTGGAAGAGAGCTGCGTATTTCTCAATCGCTCTCTGAGTTGTTGCTTGCTCTCTGTCGACTTCTTCAGGGCTTTGTAAATCGTAAGATTGTGCAATTCTGAAGAGTGCAAAGTCAGCCTGTGCGTGGCTGGGATTCCGACGGAGGAAGTCATCGTAGTTTGCGATACATTCTGGGTATCGTTTTGTGGTAAAGTAGGCATCAGCCTGAAACAATTCTGCTTCAGCTGCATATTGCGAATAAGGGTAACGACTTTTGTATTCGTTGACTTCCTGAATCAATCGTTCCCAAGATTGCTCTTTGTGCAGACCACGGAGTCGGGTGATTCCTTCTTCTGCTGTCAATTCCGATATTGGTTTCACATCACAGGAAACCACCGACAACCCTGCGGTAACCGCAAAGAGAGCGGAGAAGGCCGTTTGAAACAATCCAAGCCGATGTCTCAATTTCATATCAGTGTCCCTTCATTTCCTGAGTGAGTTCAACCAATATACCACCCGTCGAACGGGGATGTATGAAGGCTATCAGGGTGTTGTGTGCCCCTTTTCGAGGTTCTGAATCAATGAGCTGTACTCCTTGTTTTTTGAGCGCATCGAGCCATGCTGCGATATCGTCGACCTCAAGTGCGATGTGCTGTATCCCGCCTCCGCGCTCACTTAGAAACTTCGCCACGGGACTGTCGTCTTGTGTGGGTTCCAAGATTTCAAGGCGGCTTTTCTCGGCCTGAAAGAAGGTCACGTGAACTTTTTGATCATCCACTGTTTCTGAACCTTGGTTGTCCAAATTCAGGAGTGTTCCGAAGAAATTTTTTGCCGCCTCAGCGTTCTTCGGTGCAATGCCAAGATGATTTATGCGCAACACCTTCATCTTTCAGTCCCCTTGAATTTTTTCGACAGATCGCTCGCCAGAGCGAGTGCTGGCCGAATTCCGTCGATGACTTCATCCATCCGCTTCTTCTCGACGCCATTGATGAGTGCAAGAAAATCAGGTTCAACAACAGATTGCAAGGCTCTGAGAATCTCCTTAACAGCTCTTTGGCGACGGACCTCGTAACCTTTTGGATGGGTTGTTTCATATTTGCCATGGTTTTCTATGGCATTGACCAAACCTTCAATCCCTTGTTCGTTCATCGTACTTGTTGCAATGACAGGCGGGCACCAAGCGTCCGGATCCTCAGGAGCGACATTTTCATGAATTTCGTTCATCATCCGTGCCGGATTGGCAAGGTCACATTTGTTGACGACGTAAACATCAGCCAGCTGCAAAACACCGGCTTTCATGAGTTGAATTTCGTCGCCACTGTTGGGCATCAGCACCAATAGTGTCGTGTCTGCGAGTTCGACGATTTCTCCCTCGCTTTGACCAATTCCGACCGTTTCAACCAAGACGTAGTCAAAGCCCAGCGCTCCAGCCAATCGAATTGCGCTGCGTGTAGTTCGTGCCACACCTCCCAGCGCTCCACGGCTGCTCATCGAGCGAATAAAGACTCCGGCATCTTTAAAATGTTCCTGCATGCGCACTCGGTCGCCCAAAACAGCACCACCGGATAACGGTGATGATGGGTCGACAGCAAGAACTGCGATCGTTTTGTTGAGCTTCCGAAGCTCACGAACAATCAGATTTGTGAGCGACGATTTTCCTGCCCCCGGAAGACCGGTGATTCCAATAACTCGCGAGTTACTTTTCTGTTTGAGCGCCGGAATCGCCGACAAGACGTCCATGGCGAGCAAGGGCTCGCTCTCAAGAAATGTGATGGCTTTGCTGAGAGCTCGCACCCTCGATCGCCATCCATCCGACATTCCCTCGAGCAGTTCTTGTCCTGTCAGAAGGCGGCTGAGTTGATCGACGTCGATGGTGCGCTGGATTTTCATGTTCCATTCTCGTCGGCGAGCGGGTTCAGCGTGCAGAGGTGGTCACCCACCGACACGCTCATTCCCGATTGAACTTTGATGTTTTGGATAATGCCCGGACATTCGGCTTGAATGCGGTTTTCCATTTTCATGGCTTCAATGGTCAACAGGACGTCACCCTCCGCAACTTTCTGTCCTTCCTTCACGAAGATCGAGAGGACCTTTCCTGTGAGAGGTGACTTTTGATCTCCTCCACCTACAATTGCGGCAGATTTTTTGATCGCAATAGGTTTGACTTGTTCAACCGTGACGCGTCTGAATGTTGCTGGAGCGCCCATCTTGATGCGGGCGTCAGAACCTTTCAGTAGAACACCTGCACTCGAGAATGGAATGACGACATTTTCAACACAAATTGAACGACCATCTGCGTGAAGTCGTACGGAGACTTCTCCGACATCTTTAAGCTCGTTATCCAGTTTCCGGGCCGTTATCGTTCTTCCTGGTAGCAGGCCTTGAACTAAATGGTGATCGGGAACATCGAAAAACCAGATCGTCGCATCGCCTTTTTGTTGCACTTTGAACTTCATCTGTTCTTTCTCCTTCGCTTAGCGACGCGTGGCGTCAAGCCGATGCGCTTGAGCCCAAGGATTATCATTGGAGCTCGCTGCAGAAACATGGCTGTTTGCTGCCGATGAGTTGTTGCCATTGTTCGATTCTGCGGGGTGAGCTTGTCCTTTGCGGATACCGTGCACTTTCAACAACGACGCCAAAGCGGATTCCGAGCTGAATTCATCTTGGTGTGATTCAAATTCCTTCAGAAGCGAATCGTTCTCTTCAACAAATCGAGTTGTATACTCTCCGGCTCTAAAAGCTGAGCTTCGTATCAACGCCTGATGATAGGGAATGGTTGTTTCTACTCCGTCGATCACAGTTTCGCCCAGCGCTCGGTATAGCTTAGCGAGAGCATCTTCCCGATTTTGTCCGTGGACGATGATTTTTGCGATCATCGAATCGTAGTGAGTCGGGATCCGGTAGCCGGAGTAAAGGTGAGTATCGACACGCACGCCTGGACCTGCGGGAAGCTCAAGGCGAGTGACCTCGCCAATAGAGGGTCGGAAACCATTGAAAGGATCCTCGGCGTTCACTCGAGCTTCAAATGCCCAACCTCGAATTTGAATATCTTTCTGCTTAAATGGAATTGCTTCACCGGCTGCAACTCGCAACTGCCATTGGACGAGGTCTATGCCGGTAATGGCTTCTGACACGGGATGTTCCACTTGAATTCGAGTGTTCATCTCCATGAAATAGAATTTGTCAGGCGACTCCAAAATAAATTCGCAGGTTCCTGCATTCACGTAGCCAACAGATTGTGCGGCTTTAACGGCAACGCGCCCCATTTCAGCTCGCGTTTCCTCCGAAATGTAGCTGCTTGGAGCTTCTTCGATAAGTTTTTGATTGCGTCGCTGAATTGTACAGTCGCGGTCGAAGAGGTGAACAGTATTTCCCTGACTGTCCGCCAAGACCTGAATCTCTACGTGACGTGGCCGCTCGATAAACCGCTCGCAAAAGACGTCGGGGTTTCCGAAGTAGCTCTGGGCTTCACGCTGGCAATTCGTAAAAGCGTCTTCGATCTCTTCAGCTTTGCGAATCACTCGCATACCGCGGCCACCACCGCCGGCAGCTGCCTTTAGAATTACCGGATATCCAATTTGATCGATGACTTTTTTAAGGTCTGTGATGTCTTTGAGTGGTTCGTTCTTGCCCGGTGAACATGGAACACCGGCAGCCGTGACGGCGCGCTTGGCAAAGGTTTTATCACCCATGGAATGAATCGCTGTTGGCGATGGCCCAACCCAAACGAGTCCTGCTTCGAGAACTGCATTGGCGAACTCGGCATTCTCGGACAAAAAACCAAAACCAGGGTGAACGGCTTCGGCCCCTGATTTTTTTGCAGCATCGATAATCTTGTCGATTCTTAAATAGCTCTCTGCGCTGGGGCCGGGACCAATGCACCACGCCTGATCGGCCATGGAAACGTGTCGGCAATCTGCATCGGCCTCGGAGTAGACTGCAATTGGAGAAAGCCCCAAGTCTCGACATGCACGAATGACTCGAACTGCAATTTCTCCGCGGTTTGCAATGAGCACTTTTTTAAAGGGACGGTGCGTAAGGTCTTTGTATTTTGCAACGCTGGTCATGTTCTTCGCATCCTTGCTCTCTGCTCAGAGAGGAATATTTCCATGTTTTCTGCGTGGAAGATTTTTGCGCTTATTGGCGTTCATTTTAAGGGCGTTAATCAAAACTTTACGAGTGTTCTTGGGTTCAATAATGTCATCAATGAACCCTTTTGATGCAGCAACGTACGGGTTGGCAAAAGTGTCTCTGTAAGTTTCGATCAACTCTTTTCTTTTAGCTTCTGGATTGGGTGACTGAGCGATTTCATTTTTGAAAATGATGTTGCAGGCCCCTTCAGGGCCCATCACCGCGATTTCAGCAGAAGGCCATGCCACGTTAAGGTCTGCGCCAATGTGCTTGCTGTTCATCACATCATAAGCGCCGCCATAGGCCTTGCGGGTGATGACGGTGAATCGTGGAACTGAAGCTTCGGAAAACGCGTAAAGCAACTTCGCACCGTGTTTGATAATCCCACCGAACTCTTGGGCAGTTCCGGGCAGGAATCCGGGAACGTCGGTAAACACGATTAACGGAATGTTAAAAGAATCACAGAAGCGAACGAATCGTGCCCCTTTAATGCTCGCATTGATGTCGAGCACTCCAGCCAGCGCCATAGGATTGTTTGCTACAACACCCACAGCTTGACCATTCAGCCGTGCGAATCCGGTAATGATGTTTTTGGCGTACATCGGCTGCAGTTCGAGAAATGAACCGGCATCACACACGCGTTTGATGACATCATGCATGCTGTAAGGTTGATTGGGGTTGTCGGGAATGATGACGTTCAACTCGTCGTCCGCACGATCTGCGGTATCGGTTGTATGCGTCGCCGGCGGTGTTTCAAGATTGTTTTGAGGCAAATAGCCTAGCAGATTTTTAATGAACTGAATGGTTTCGTACTCATCGGCGCAAGCTGCATCGGCGACACCACTCTTGACGTTATGGGTTTCCGCGCCACCGAGAGTTTCAAAATCAATCTCTTCACCTGTTACAGTTTTTATAACGTCTGGACCTGTGATGAACATGTGAGACGTATGCTGTGTCATGATGATGAAGTCGGTGATGGCCGGCGAGTAAACAGCACCTCCGGCGCAAGGGCCAAGAATGGCGCTTATTTGGGGGACAACACCGCTGGCCTGAGTGTTTCTATAAAAGATTTCTGCGTAGCCCCCTAAGCTCGCAACACCCTCTTGAATGCGGGCTCCACCACTGTCATTCAAACCTACGATGGGAGCTCCATTCTGAACGGCAAGATCCATGACTTTGCAGATCTTACGCGCATGCATCTCCGAAAGACTGCCGCCAAAAACAGTAAAGTCCTGAGCAAAAATATAAACAGGACGACCATTCACCTGACCGCAACCAGTAACAACACCGTCTCCAAGGAATTTCTGTTTTTCCATCCCGAAGTCGGAGCAGTTGTGCACAACAAACGAGTCAAACTCGACGAAAGAGCCCGCATCAACAAATTCAGCGATTCTCTCGCGCGCGGTCATTTTGCCTTTTTTGTGTTGAGCTTCGATGCGAGTTTTACCGCCACCCTCGATGGCTTTGTTTCGTTCAGATTGAAGGCGGGCGATTGCTTGGGATGTCGTTAGAGTCACGATTTACTTCTCCAGAAGTCTTTTAATTTCGGCAATAACATCTTCAATTCGGGTGCCCGGAGTGAAAATCGCACCCACACCAGCTTTGAGAAGGTCAGGAATATCCTCTTCCGGAATGATTCCGCCACCGATGACTGGAATGTTCGCACCGCCTTGTTTTTTGAGAGCTGCGATGACTCGCGGGAAGAGCTCCGAGTGCGCTCCGGAAAGCAGTGAAAGCCCAACAATATCGACATCTTCTTGAACTGCGGTAATCGCAATTTCATCGGGAGACTGGCGTATCCCCGTGTAGATGACCTCCATGCCCGAATCGCGCAACGCCTTTGCGATGTACTTCGCTCCTCTGTCGTGACCATCCAAGCCCGGTTTAGCTATCAGGACACGAGGAATTTTTGAGAAACGAACGCCGGCAATGCGAACGTCGTCGGGAGAATCCGGACGTCCGCCGGACGGGTCGTCCGGAGAGAGGAGGGCATAACGACGATTCATGGTCTGCTCCGCTGGTCGACGTCCATGGGCAGACATCGTCTTAACCCACAATGACGCGTGTTTTCTTCACTAACGGCCGCAGTCTATTGTCTTGGCTCATTTTTGCAACTTGCCAAAAACGAAACTCGCCGCTAGAGGTCGGGGCAGTCCACTTGAGGTATGAATATGACGGTAGGCTGGTCAGCTTTGCGGCTGCATTCGCTTTCGCGGAAGGTGCTTGATGCAACCGGAGGTCGCGGTCGTTCACACGTTGCGCCACTCGTCATTGGAGTATGTGGTGGATCGGGCAGCGGCAAGACCTCGTTTTGCGAAAAACTCGTTGAGTTTTTGGGGCCTGAGCAGGTCGCGTACCTGAAGCAGGACGACTATTATCGAGATCTCAAACACATGGCTCTCGAAGAACGGGTTCAAGTCAATTTTGACCATCCCGACGCCATAGAGTTTCCACTTCTGTGCACGCATCTGGACCTCTTGGCCGCTGGTCACCAGATCGCAATACCGCAATATGATTTCAGTCTGTACACACGCACGCGGATTCAAAGGATTGTTTCACCACGACCCATTGTCATTCTCGAGGGTATTCTGATTTTTTCAGACTCGTCTCTGGAATCTCGAATTCACCACAAAATATTCATCGACACGACGGAGGAGGTCAGGTTTCACCGGCGTCTTCGTCGGGATGTTAAGGAACGTGGCCGGACACCCGAATCGGTTGAAGAGCGTTTTAAAGAGACGGTTCGACCGATGCACGAGCAATTCGTGGAACCTTGCAAAATTCGCGCGGACAGGGTCATTTCTGGGGAGGCCCCATTCGAAGCCACCCTGCTCGAGCTCTCGTCATTCTTGCTGCAATCCAAGCGGCGATCGTAAACATTCTTCTCCTTCTCATGCTAAATCTAATGGGTCAGTCAACCGTTGAGGGAGGTGGCCATGCTCAAGCTGTCTGCGCGCTGGCTCAAGAATGATTATCCTTACGAACTCGAGTTTGAAGGTATTTCCGAAGCAAATCTTTCGACAAGAACCGCAGCTCAGTCGGCTGAAGGAGTTGCGAAACGTTATCATTCGCCCAAAGAGCTGGTGGCTTTAGGAATTGCGGGATGCACCGGGGTTGATGTTGTCTCGATTTTAAAAAAGATGAGGCAGCCACTCGAAGATCTCAGTGTTGACGTTGAACTCGAACAAACCACCGAGCATCCGCGTGTTTTTAGTACCTGTCAGCTTGTCTACAGGTTTCAAGGCCAGAGCCTTGAAAGAGATCGGGTCGCCCGAGCAACGGCTCTTTCCTACGGGCGGTATTGCGGCGTTAGTGCGATGATCAAACGCAGTGGATGTCATTTTGAACTTAAAGTTTTTCTAAATGATCAGGAAATAACGCCCGACGTTGAACATCTATTGGTTGAATTGGCGAACGAGTCCTCCCAGACAACCCCACATTCTCCTCGAGCCGCTCTTTTGATTACGGGTAATGAAATTTTAGCGGGAAAAACTCAGGATACAAATGGTCGTTTCCTCTCGCGAAACTTAAGAGACTTGGGACTAGAAACGTCAGAGCTCAGAATTGTTGGTGACGATCGAGCGAGACTTCTGCATGCACTCACTGAACTTGTAACCGAAAATGATGTTGTCTTGATGACCGGAGGACTTGGTCCGACCAAAGATGATCTTACAGCCGAACTCGTCGCGACTGCGATTTCGAGACCGCTTATATTTTCTCAAGAGGCTTGGAATATTTGCACTGATGCATTTAAAAAGCTTGGACGCACAGAAATTCCCGAGAGCAACAAAAAGCAAGCTTTATTGCCCGAAGGTGCGATTGTATTAAACAATTCGATGGGAACAGCAGCGGGCTTTGCACTGCATTTTTCCTACAAGGGAAGAACAAAAACGTTGATCGCTCTGCCCGGCGTGCCTTGGGAGTGTGAATCAATGTTTGAGCAGGAGGTTAAGTCTCTCCTTCCTAAATCTGAGTTCACTCCTCAAATCTGGGGACCTTGGAATATTTGGGGTATGGGCGAGTCTGCTATTCAGTCTCTCATTCAGGATGTCGAAGCGGGAATCTCAGCTCAGTGCCCGCAAATGGAGTATTCATTTCAGGCACACGCGGGATACGTAACCTATTCATTCAAGACGAAAGTCAAAACCGATTCTAATGCATCCGTCGAGCTGTCTTCGGACGTTCAGAAATTGGAAAAACTCTTTGGTGATAGGTTGCTCTACAAAGGGCAGGAGCCTTTGGTTCAACGACTCATTGAGACATCAAGGACGTTAAATTTAACCGTATCTGTTGCCGAATCCTGCACGGGCGGACGCATTGCCTCCGAACTCACCTCGTTCTCGGGCAGCTCTCAGGTTTTTCTGGGTGGGGTCGTTGCTTATTCGAACGAACTCAAGCGGAAAATTCTTGGCGTTTCTGAAGAAATTCTGAAAAATTCGGGTGCAGTCAGTATCCAAACTGCAGCTTCGATGGCCCACGGTGCGGCGCATTCTTTCGAATCGAAGGTGGCCTTGTCTGTAACCGGGATTTCCGGTCCGAGTGGTGGCAGTGAAGAGAAGCCGGTCGGCTTGGTTTGTTTTGGTTTATCGCTCAAAAATATTTTCCTAAAAGAGAGACTTCCGCGAGAAAAAATCGACAGGATTTTTTCCAGACTTTTGACCCAAGGATGGGTGCTTTTCGACGAAAATGAGATGATATTCGTCTCAGAGAAGAAATTTGGTGCACATTTATCAAGAGACGTTCTTCAGAAGCGGGCTGTTGTCTATGCGTTGTGTTCGTTGGTTGCAGTTGCTGAATCGATGAGGGGTGAGACGTTCGAATGAATCCGATGGCAGCGCTCTTGTTCATGATCTTTATTTTAAGCAGCCGCCCTGTCTTTGCTGATATTGTCGCAGATGAAGACTTGGAATCTGTGGATTCTGCAACCGAAGGAAGCGTTGAATTGGATGCGGACGCCTGCAAGCTCAATGCTTCAGTCGCCGTGCAAATTGAAACAGGAAAATTCGATTTTCCTTATGGTCCTCCTGGATTAAATTCATACAAGGGATCCTCACGTGCTTCGGGAATTGCATTTGGATTAAGAAAGACGACGTGTGAGGTTGAATTGCCGGAGGCCTTTCAGGTTTCTCTGCAGATTTCGAACCATTTTCCTGCGGGAGGACGGTTGTACGAGGTACAGGCTGTTTCGTGGACAGAAATTGGACTTCGTACCGACGCTTATCATGGCTTGTTTTCGATGGGTGACGTGAAGGTCGGAGTGAGTGCTGGACTCAAGGCCGATTACGATAGATTTCAATACGCACGTGGAACTTATTCTTTTCAGTCTTTCGGTGCGAGTGGCGGACTCAGAAACGACTTGCCGCTCAAGATTTTTGATAGACCCGCTATTTTGGGCTTGGACGTTCACGTAGATCAATTGGTTTTGAGTCGTATTTTGGTGAAGTATGATTCTGCCAAGACAGGTTTGGCTGCCGATGCGACAACCGTTGAACTCAACTCAAATGGACGTTTAACAGGTCATGACTTGGAAGTCGGTGGACGCCTGGGTTTTTCATCCCTGTCACGACCCTCCGGCGTCTCACCCTATGCACAGTTACAACATGAAATCACTGTTGGTTGGATTTCAAAGAAGAGAGACTCGAGCCGTTTTGTTATCGAGACAGACTCGACGGGTGGCGAGAAGAAAATTATCGACTTAAATATGCAATCCACTGCATGGTTACTGCGGTGGACCGAGAGGATTTAAACCTTTGTTATCCGTTGGGAGATTTCTTTGACGTCTACCTCAATTGAGGGATCCGTGAAGACGCTCTCTGTAAGTTTTAGTTT
>CAYWSV010000104.1:0-12114 GCA_964460155.1 uncultured Oligoflexia bacterium
ATCCTGTCGCGGTTCCCACATTTGCAGGAAGCCGGATTCTGAGTTCAGTTGCACGATTGAAATGAAAAACCCCCGCGCATTGCCCGGGGGTTTCTTTTTTATTTAAGTATGGCGGGCCGTAAGGGATTCGAACCCCTGACCAACGGTTTCGAAGACCGTTGCTCTATCCAGCTGAGCTAACGACCCGCAGGTGACCGTGAGTTTGCCGCTTTGGCACGGTAAATTCAAGTTCGATCTGCAATTTCTGAACGAGGCGAGGTCTCGTCAAATTTGCAGAGTCCAGCGCGTTCCCCGGGGTGTGTCCTGAATAACAATCCCCTGAGCCAGTAGTTCGTCGCGGATTTTGTCTGCGGCCGACCAATCTTTCGATGCACGGGCATTTTGCCTATCGGAGAGCTTTCTTTCGATGTCTTCGGGACTCAGCTGCCCACCTAGACGATATTGAGCAAGACTTGCGAAGAACTCTGCAGGAGTTTGCTGCACTAGCCCCAGAGTGCTGGTGAGCCAAGCTTTTGCGACGGGCCAAACGTTTTTTAACCGTTCAACATCGGCCTTGTTGAGAGTGCGTCCTGCTTTTTCAATGGAGGCCAGTCCGGTGTTGATTGAGCGAACGGCTTCAAAGAAGACCCCCATCGCTGCGGTGCTGTTGAGGTCGTCGGCCAAAGAGTCACGCATTTTTTGTACGAGTTGATCAAGTGCCTGAAGAACTTCGAGTGTGCTTTGCGTATTTTCTGTAAAACCCTCGAGGGCGTAGCGATCGAGGAGTTCAACAAAACGGTAAATTTTTGCAAGTTTTTTGAAATTTTCGTCTGCCAGTTCCATCGTAAAGTCGAGGGGCTGGGCATAGGAGACAGACAAAAATGTGAGACGCAGAACTTCTTGAGGGTATTTTTTCAAAAAGTCGGCGATCGACACGTAGTGATTGGTGCTCTTGGACATCTTGTCACCATACAGGGTGACCATACCGGCATGCAGCCAGAACGATGAAAATGTTTTTCCGGTTGCACCTTCGGATTGTGCGATTTCGGCTTCGTGGTGAGGGAAGATAAGGTCGCGTCCACCCATGTGAATGTCGATGCTCTCACCAAAAAGCGCGTGGATCATAGCTGAACATTCGATGTGCCAACCCGGACGTCCCTCGCCCCAAGGGCTGGCCCACTTAATCTCACCGGGTTTAGCGAACTTCCACAGTGCAAAATCAAGCGCATCTTCTTTGGATTCATCGACCTCAATGCGCACACCTTTTTGAAGATCATCGATATTGTTTTTACTGAGCTTGCCGTATCCAGAAAATTTGCGCACGCGGTAATAGACTCCGCTTGTCGATGCGTAAGCAAATCCCCGGTCAACAAGCTTTTGAATCATGTCGATGATCTGAGGAATATTCTCGGTTACCTTGGGTTCATGCTGAGGACGATGCAGATTGAAGTGGCGGAGCATTTCATCTTGTTCACCGACATAGCGGTCGACGATTTCTTCGCAAGTCACACCTTCGTCATTCGCTTTTTTGATGATTTTATCATCGACGTCTGTGATGTTTCTTGCCCATTTTACGTCGTAGTTCTGATCAACGAGCGTGCGGTAAAGAAGATCGTAGGAGAAAAAAGTACGACTGTGACCAATATGTGTGTTGCTGTATGGTGTAACGCCGCAGCAATACATTTTCACAGTTTTGGATTGCGGTTGAAAAGGTTCTTTGCGTCCGCTGAGGGTATTGTGCAGTTGTAGTGCCATGTCCGCGCATCCTCGTCAGAATGTTGAAACTGTGCGTAATCATCAACAGAAAAGCCAGAGTCTGAGCTCTGGCTTTGTGCTGTGCAGACGCAGGTCAGGATTATCCGAAAATCCTCTCGAAAAAGCCACCCCCCTGACCTTTGACAAATTCACCATGTTTCTCTGCAAAGGCTCGCAGATGCTCTTCGGCATCTTTGGAGATGCGGGTCGGAATCTCGATGGCAATTTCGATGACCAAGTCACCTTTGCCTTTTCCATATTTTTCAAGTTTCGGGATTCCCGCACCCGGAATGACGAGGCGCTGATTCGGTTGAACTCCGGCAGGAATATCTATCTTACGTGGTTCGTCTTCGAAGCAGTCGACAGTGATTTCGGTGCCGAGAATCGCTTGTGCGATGCCCAGTTTGAGTGGGTAAATAAGATCAAATTCTTCGCGCTTGAATTTGGGATCTTCAGCAACATCAATAAACACGTATAAGTCGCCCGAGGGTCCGCCGTTGCCGCCAGATTCACCCTCACCAGCAACTCTTAGCCGCATTCCCGAGTCGATTCCTGATGGAATTTTTACTGAAATATTGCTTGTCTTGGTCATGAAGCCGGAGCCACGACAGTCGACGCACGGGTTTGTGATTTTTTTGCCGGCGCCCGAACAATCGGGACATGTGCTTGCGTAGGTGAAAAAGCCTTGCTGAACATGAACCTGTCCCTGACCGCGACAGGTATTACAAGTCACAGGCTTGCTGCCCGGAGCCGCGCCGCTTCCCGAGCATGTTGTACACTGAACGCGGCGTGGAATTTCGATTTTTTTCTCTGTTCCAAGAACGGATTCTTTAAAAGAAATTTGCAGGTCATAGCGCAGGTCTGCACCGCGGCGTGCGCGTGTCCCGCCGCCGCGTCTGCGGCCACCGCCCTGCATTCCGCCAAAACCAAAAATATCTTCGAAAATCGAGCCGAAATGCTCAAAGATGTCGTCGACGTTGTTGAACCCACCAGCCCCAGCGGCACCCTGAACGCCCGCATGGCCGAACTGGTCGTATCGGCGTCGCTTGTCGTCGTCGCTGAGGATTTCATAGGCTTCCGCAGCCTCTTTGAATTTCTCTTCTGCGGCTTTATCTCCGGGGTTTTTGTCGGGATGGTATTGCAGGGCGAGTTTGCGGTAGGCGCGTTTGATGTCGTCCGCCGCGGCGGTTTTTGCGACGCCAAGTACATCATAAAAGTCACGCTTTTGTTGTGCCATTCGGGTCATCCTCAGCTTGGGTCAGCCTGAATTCAAGAGCTGACGGCCACGGGAAAGCTAAGCCACAGGTGGGCCGTGTCAAGCCATTTTATTCGCGGGATAAGCACAGGATGTCAATTGGCTGGTTCAGCCAGTCACCAGATTGAGTCCGGCAAAACCGGGAAGTTCTGCAAGACTCGAGGGGAAATCAAGAAGAGCGTTGCGGGAACGGCTCTTGAGGGTGCCTACTGTTTTGAGTTCAACAGCATCTGAGGGTTCGACGAGCATCTTGGCCAGTGCCGTATGCAGGTCGTGGCCCGCCTTATGGGCAATGATATGACCTGAAACCGGAGTTCCCAAGAGAGCCATATCTCCAATGCAATCGAGGATCTTGTGGCGGACGAATTCATCGGGTGCGCGCAACCCACTGGAGTTGAGCAGTCCGTCTGTGCGGCTCACGACAATGGCGTTGTGTAGGCTGCCACCCAAAGCCAGACCACGCGAGCGCATGAAGTCGACTTCCTCTGCTGTGCAGAAGGTCCGGGCGTTTGAAAGCGCCTCACAGAAGCTGCGTCCTGTGAGCGACATTGTCAGGCTCTGTGAGCCAATAAGGTCGTTGTTTTTGAAGTCAATTGAATAGGTAATCCGCGGTTCTTTACTCGGCTCGATACGAATGAACCTGCTTGGATCGCGGCTATCGACCACTTCAACGGGTTTTTTGATGATGCGGATGGTTTTAGCAACACCAAGATCTTCAACTCCGGCTTCATCAAGAAGAATGAGCCAAGGCGCAGATGAGCCATCGACGATGGGCATTTCCGAGGAATCAACGCAGATGCGTGCGTTGTCGATGCCTAGTCCGAAAAGCGCTGCCATGAGGTGTTCAACGGTTGAGACGTAGGCCTCGGGCGTTCCCAGACGGGTCGCCAGTGAGGTATCGAACACGTATGCAGGGTGTGCGGGAATTTCCGTGTGTGGGTTGAGGTCAGTGCGAACGAAGCGAATACCCGTGTTTGCAGCAGCCGGATGAATTTCGAGATGAACATCTCGACCGGAATGGAGTCCTACGCCCTTGTGGCGCACGGTGCGTGCCACGGTTC
Organism: uncultured Oligoflexia bacterium; assembly: GCA_964460155.1. Lineage (GTDB taxonomy): Bacteria > Bdellovibrionota_B > Oligoflexia > Silvanigrellales > Silvanigrellaceae > RFOM01. The sequence continues at coordinate 4,051 of CAYWSV010000104.1, forward strand.
TTTGGTTCAAATCACATCTCCTCAGCGGCCCAAACCCGAAACACCCGAAGCGTCAAGTTCACGGCCCCCAGAGTCTTAGCAGCCGGACAGTTTGGCAGCAAGCTAAACCCTTTTGGTGTCGGCCAGTTCTTTTTGAAGTTTAGCCTGAACCTAAATTTACGGGGAGGGGGCTGTTGGTTGTGTCAAGGTCCTGACATTGTTGGAGGACAATTTCTGGTCGGGGGAGGAGTCCTTGGGCAGAGGCTCCGGGTGTGGTTGACCATGAGCCGACTGCGTTTTAAGTGTGCATCGAAGTCGTGCATTTAAATTTGAGCAGGAGAGACGATTATGCAGGGTGTAAATAAGGTGATTCTGATCGGTCGGCTTGGACAGGATCCCGAAGTTCGGATGACTCCGAACGGTCAGGCCGTGTGCAGCTTGCGCCTTGCCACCAGTGAGTCATGGACGAAAGACGGCAACAAAGAAGAGCGCACCGAGTGGCACCGCGTTGTTGTTTGGGGACGTCAGGCAGAGTTGGCCGGAAAATATCTGAAGAAAGGTCGCTCGTGCTTTATTGAAGGCAAATTGCAAACTCGCAGCTGGGATGATCAGCAAACAGGTCAGAAACGTTATTCGACTGAGATCGTCGCAAGCAATATTCAGTTCCTTGATTCAGGTGCATCGCGTGGAAGCGACACCTCGGCTGGCGCAGACTTTCCCACCGATTCAGGTAGCGACAATCCGTTCTTCGGAGGCGGACCATCGTATGACAACGGTGGAAACACCCGTGCGGCCGCTGGTGGATCAACAAACCGCAACGTTGATCTTGATGACGACGTTCCGTTTTGAATTGTTTGTTTTTTGATCCGTGAGGAGCCTGTCGCTGATGCGGCAGGCTTTTTTTTGCGCAAAAAAGGCAATCGAAAAGTTCTTTTTTACTCACAGCATTTTGACTCAGAACAGAATTTTGTCATGGCTGTGTCATCCTGCCAGCTGTTATTGTTTTGCAATTACAGCTTCGGAGATGATTGTCATGTCTCAACAGCGCAAAGCGCTTGTTCTCTTTTTTCATCCAACACAAAAGATGTCCCGCGCCGGAAAAGCACTCGCCGCAGCCGCTGCGGGTGTGGAGCATGTTTTGGTCCGCGACATGTATGCGTTGTATCCGGATTATCTTATCGATGTGAAACAAGAGCAGACTCTCGTCGAAGCACATGACCTGATCGTTTTCCAGCATCCAGTCTACTGGTACTCGTGTCCGCCGTTGTTGAAGCTCTGGATTGATGAGGTTCTTGAGTACGGATGGGCCTACGGTGAGAAAGGAACCCGGCTGCATGGAAAAATTCTTCTCAGTGCCGTGACGAGTGGAGGTTCGGCGCACGCATACACGCCTGAGGGCGACAATCGTCACACCATCGCCACATTTTTTTCTCCGTTCGATCAAACAGCACGGCTCTGTGGCATGCGCTATGCGCAACCTTTGGTTGTCCATGGTGCGCGTGGTCTGACAGATGAGCAAGTCGTTCGTGCCAGTGAAACCTATGTTGCATCGTTGAAAAATTATCTCGCGTCTGGAGTGATTCCATGAGTGGAGACAGTCTTTTGAGCACTGTGGCCATTCTTCTGGCCGGTGGTGTGTTGAGCGTACCTGTGGCAAAGCGTTTGGGTTTAGGCAGCGTGCTTGGATATCTAGCCGCGGGAGCTCTTATTGGACCTTTTTGTCTGGGTCTTTTGAGCCAATCTGACAAAGTGATGCATGTTGCCGAGTTTGGTGTCGTGCTCCTGTTATTTTTGATTGGCCTTGAACTTGAGCCCAAAAGACTCTGGGCGCTCCGAACGAAAATATTTGGACTGGGAGCACTTCAAGTTGTTCTGTGTGCAGGAGCAATAGCGGCCTGTCTCATTCCATTGGGCTGGACAAAAACGGCTGCGCTTGTTGCCGGAATGGGCTTTGCGATGAGTTCAACGGCGATTGTTCTGCAGATTTTAGCCGAGCGTGGTTTATCGAATTCGAATGTTGGAAAAGATTCTTTTGCTGTTTTGCTTTTTCAGGATTTGGCCGTCATTCCCATTTTGGCCCTTCTGCCGCTGCTTGGACATCGTGCAACACAGGCAGTTGTTGAAACACAATCAGCTCAGCCCGCGTGGTCCAAGGTCCTCATCGCGATAGGTGTGATTGGTTTGGTCATTGTGGCCAGCAAAACTCTCGTCCGTCCGTTCTTTCATTGGGTCGCAAAAACCCGACTGAAAGAAATTTTTACGGCAGCCTCTCTTCTGATTGTAGTGGGTATCGCGTTGCTGATGGACAGTATTGGTCTATCGATGGCTCTTGGAACATTTCTGGCAGGAGTTGTTCTTGCAGATTGCGAATATCGCCACGAACTCGAAAGCAACATTGAGCCATTCAAAGGATTGTTGCTTGGTATTTTCTTTACGGCCGTGGGCAGCTCGATGCAGTTTCCTATTCTTGCCTCCCAGCCGGTCACTGTTCTCACCATTGTGCTTATTTTGCTTGTCGCAAAAATTCTTGTTCTCAAGCTGACTGGAAAAATTTTCAAACAGGATCGTCGCGATGCATGGATGTTTGCGATTCTACTTTCACAAGGTGGCGAGTTTGCATTCGTCTTGTTCACGACAGCTCGAGGGCTTGGTGCGTTGAGTCCCGCTGATGCAGATTTGCTGACTTTGGCTGTTGCATTATCGATGTTCACCACCCCATTTTTACTTAAGATAGCCGAGAAGTTTATGTTCTCAGATGTCGAACAAAAGAAAGTCATATCTGAGAATATCGAATCGGATGAGAGTCCTGTCATCATTGCTGGTATGGGTCGGTTTGGTCAGATTGCTGCGCGTCTTTTGCATCTCCACAAAATCAAAACAACTGTCATTGATTACAGTCCGGATCTTCTCGATTTGGTCAGAGCGTTTGGTTACAAAGTTTATTATGGTGATGCGACACAGCTATCCATTCTGGAAGCCGCTGGAATTCAACACGCAAAGATCCTTTTGCTTGCAATGGATGAACGTGAAAGTTGTTTACGCACTGCAGAGATCGTCAAGAAGCATTATCCTCATGTGAAAATAATCTCTCGGGCATTCGATCTTGTGCATGCCCATGAGCTCATGGAGGTTGGTGTAAAAGATATCGAGCGCGAAACATTTTCAGCTGCGCTCGCTGTGGGTGAGCGGGCTTTGGTTGAGCTTGGATTTCATCCTTTTGAAGCCAAGAGGAGTGCGAAGATTTTTGCCAGGTATGACGAAAAAGTTATCGAAAAAATGTATAAATATAGAGCTGAAAGAAAAGAATATATTTCTGTGGCTCGTCAGTCACGCGAAGATCTCACAAAACTGTTCGAGCAGGATGAGCTCTCGATGAAAGATGGTTTGGCAGATTCTGCATGGACCTAAAGGTCGACTGCGTTTCAGATTCCTGTCGATGTTACGGGAGATTGCTCTGCGGTTTCCCATGGAAGATCAGGCCACCATTTTTTGAACATTCTTTCAGGAATAGCCGCTGGATCGACGCTTTCTCCAGGCTTCGGTAAGACGACTTTAACGTTTAGCGATTGAGCTCTGACAAGCAAGCGCTCTCCGGGCTCGGTCCAACTGTGAGTCGATAAATTAAACGTTGCCCAGTGAATTGGGAGATAGAGTTTTCCTTGAACATCGAGACAGGCCTGAATGGCTTGCTCGGGTCCGATGTGTACATCTGGCCATGCCGAGTTGTAGGCCGCAGATTCAATCGCGGCAATGTCGAAGGGGCCGTACTTTTGACCGATTTCTTTGAAACCGGGAAAGTAGCCCGTATCACCGCTAAAATAGAATCGACGGTTTTTGCCGACAAACGCCCAGCCGCACCAGAGGGTTGTGTTTCTGTCCCAAAGCGTTCTGCCCGAGAAATGCCGTGCCGGAACACAAGCAAGCTTGATTGAGCCAATGGTGATTTCTTCCCACCAGTCGGCCTCGGTGATTTTGCTGTGATGGACTCCCAGTTCTTCAAGTCTGTCGCCCAGACCCAGTGGGGCAATAAAAGGGACCCCCGTGCGCGCAAGAAACTCGAGAGTGTCTTTGCAGAAATGATCGTAGTGGTCGTGAGATAAAACCACGGCATCGAGCTTGGGAATTTCGTTGAGAGGCAGAGGCGCTGGAAAGAATCGTTTGGGCCCAGCAAACGAAACCGGAGACGCCCGCTCGGCCCAAACAGGATCTGTGAGAAAGCGGTGACCTTCGATTTCGACCAACACAGATGAGTGACCAATCCACGTGACTCTCAGTCCGGATGCAGGAGGAGTGTCAAATTCAGGTTTCTTGCGTGAAACCGTAGGAATGGGTGAGTTCGGTGTTGTTTGCTTCGAGGTCAGCATCTTTGAAAATGCTTGAGAAAAATTCGTAAACTCGGGCAAGCCGTTGTGAAATTTTCCGTCTCGCCAGCGTGGAGATGAGATCTTGCGTGCAAGGCGCGCCGCACGTGCTGCTTTGGCTGCTGCTATATCGGCGGCTGAATTTGTCATCGTGCCTTTTCCGGAATCGAGAGCTGAGGCCCCAGAGGACTTGAAGAGAACTGCAAGAAGAGCAAGTGCAGAGTTTTGAATAAAACCTCGTCTTGACGGGTCATCCACCTGTGACTTGCTTTGTCTCTGTACTGGCAGCATCTCTTCTGTCCATTTTTATTTCATTTCAGTTTTTTCACGAGCTCTTCAACTTTGACAAGCATATTTTGGCGAACTTCATTAGTAACCGATGGAACCGAATCAAAATACTGATGCGCCACAACCTCGATTCCGCAAAAGTCAAAAATTCCGTTGTCGGAAGTCAGGTTGAGTGCTTGATACATGCCGATTGAATCGTAGAAATCCTTTGGATTGCCGTGACAAGTCAGAAGCAGACCGCGTTTTCCACGGAGCATTTTTTTCAACTGACCATCTGCAAAATCATATGCAAAACCCTTAGAGAATACTCGGTCGACATATCCCTTCAGCATTGCAGGAAGGCCCGTCCACCACAGTGGGTAGACGAAGATAATGTTTTCAGCTGCAGCTATGTGTTTTTGTTCTTCAGCAATATCAGCTGGAGTTTTTCCGGCTCTAAATTCCATGAAGTCTGAGCCAGCGAGAATGGGGTTGAAATTCATTTCGTAAAGATTGCGAGTCACAAATGATTCGCCTTTTGCTGTCAGCACGTTCTCAACTGTTTTTGCAATCGCTGATGAAAAGCTTTTTGGATTTGGATGGCAGACAACTATCAGGTTCTTCACGACAATTCTCCGTTGGAAAGGGGAACAATTAGAAGGAGTATTCAACGACGCTTAAAGTTTACGTCAGAACAGATTGCCCGATGGAGTTGAATTGTTTCTGCTTTGCCAAAGTGTTGACGAATTGGCGGATTATCAAAAACTTTTTAGATAAAAAAGAACCACCTGAACGTGCGTCTCGTTTGCAGGTGGTTTGTCAAAATCGGACTGTGGATCTGGCGATTAGCGTAGCGCCTTTTTGAGAGTTTCGCCGATTTCTCCAGCGCTCAAAACTGTGTGAATGCCGCAGGCTTTCATGGCTTCATATTTCTCGGCTGCAGTGCCTTTGCCGCCAGAAATAATTGCACCCGCGTGGCCCATGCGTTTGCCTTTGGGAGCTGTTTGACCAGCAACAAAGCCAACGACTGGTTTCTTCATGTTGGCTTTAATCCATTCCGCCGCTTGAATTTCGGAAGCACCGCCAATTTCGCCAATCATGATGACTGCATCAGTGTCAGCGTCCTTGTTGAACATGTCGAGCACGTCAATAAAGCTTGTGCCATGCAGAGGGTCGCCACCGATACCCACGCACGAGCTTTGTCCAATGCCCAATGCGCTGAGCTGTCCTACAGCCTCGTAGGTGAGTGTTCCTGATTTGGAAACGACACCAATGCGTCCCGGTTTGTGAATATGACCTGGCATAATGCCGATTTTGCAAGATCCTGGAGTAATTACACCGGGACAGTTCGGACCAATCAGGCGACTTTTGCCATTTGCATGACCAAGCGCTTTTTTGACGCGCAGCATATCGAGAACAGGAATGCCCTCGGTGATGGCGACAATCAATTCGATACCTGCGTCGATGGCTTCGAGAATTGCATCGGCAGCGAATGGTGGTGGAACAAAAATCATTGTGGCGTTCGCACCAACTTCTTTGCGCGCTTCGTAAACGGTGTTGAAAATAGGTCTGTCGAGAGTGCGTGTGCCGCCCTTGCCCGGAGTTACACCGCCGACCAAGTTTGTTCCGTACTCAGCGCATTTTTCTGAGTGAAAGTGTCCAGCACTGCCGGTGATGCCCTGACAAATAAGGCGAGTGTCTTTGCCAACCAAAATAGCCATTTGAGAAATCCTCTCGGTTCAAAGTTCGAATGCGGAATCAAAAAAATTCGTGCAGTTAAAATATTCAGCGCACAGCGTGAACAATTTTCTCTGCACCGTCGCTCATTGAATTGGCTGCGATGATGTTGAGACCGGAGTCTCCCAAAATCTTTTTACCCAATTCAACGTTCGTTCCCTCAAGTCTGACAACGAGCGGAACTTTCAGTCCCAATTCGCGCGCTGCGGCAACGATTCCGTTGGCAATCACATCGCACTTCATGATGCCGCCAAAGATGTTAACGAAAATTCCACGAACTGCAGCGTCTTTCAAAATGATACGGAACGCTTGAGTTACAGTTTCTTGATTAGCGCCGCCGCCGACATCAAGAAAGTTTGCTGGTTGTCCGCCTTTTTGTTTGATGATGTCCATGGTGGCCATCGCCAGACCAGCACCGTTCACCAAGCAGCCGATATTTCCTTCAAGCGACACGTAGCTCAGGCCAAATTTCGATGCTTCGAGTTCGCGTGAATCTTCTTCTTCGTAGTCGCGCAGATCTTGAATTTCAGGATGACGGAACAAGGCATTTTCGTCGAATGCCATTTTGCAGTCGAGAATTTGCATTTGCCCATCTTTGGTCACTGCCAATGGGTTGATTTCAATCATCGAGCAGTCGTAGGCCATAAATGCGTTGAACAGACCGCGCAGTGTTTTGTCGAATTCTTTGGCGAGCGGACCTGTGAAGCCCAGACGCGCGCACATCATGCGCACAGTGAAGGGCATCAGGCCGACGGTTGGGTCGATGTTTGCCGTGACAATCTTCTCGGGATGTTTTTCGGCAACTTCTTCGATGTCCATTCCGCCTTCGGTTGAAGCCATCACACCGACTGAGTCGGTTTCGCGATTGACGACAAGGCTCAGGTAATACTCTTTGGCAATGTCGGAGCCTTGAGCCACGAGCACTTTGTGAACTTTTTTACCTTGGTGGCCAGTTTGTGGTGTTACGAGCTGCATGCCGATAATTTTGCTGGCCCACTCACGTGCTTCATCGGGTGTGCGTGCGAGTTTGACTCCACCGCCTTTACCACGGCCTCCGGCATGAATTTGCGCCTTAACGACGCAAAGGCTGTCGGGCCCAAACGAGCGAGCAGCCCACTCCGCTTCAGTTGCCGTATGGCAGAGTTTTCCCTTTGGGATATTCAGGCCGAATTTCGCAAGTAGTTCTTTGGCCTGATACTCATGGACGTTCATTAAAGCACTCCTCGAAAATAGCGGGTTAAGACCGCTCGTGTGTTTGCACGAGAGGGTTTTTATACAGATGTCATTGTCACGCAAAAACCTTACACAAAAAACAAAAGCCCCGCTATCGCGGGGCCCCTGTCAATGACTCTGAACCACGAGGAATGAAACCACCGTGGTTGTGAGCGGCAAATTACATCATTCCGCCGTAGCCTGCGCCTGCACCGGGTGCAGGAGCTGCTTTGTCGTCCTTAGGACGCTCAGCAATCATGCACTCAGTTGTGAGCAGCAATGATGCAACCGAAGCTGCGTTCTGAAGTGCAGAACGAGTGACTTTGGTTGGGTCAATAATGCCGGCTGCAACCATGTCTTCGTACTTCTCTTCTTTTGCGTTGAAGCCGAAGGTAACGGTCGTGTTCTCGCGCACTTTTTGAAGAACAACAGAGGGTTCTTGGCCTGCGTTGTTGGTGATTTGGCGGAGAGGCTCTTCAACCGCACGGAAGATGATGTCCACACCGAA
>CAYWSV010000105.1:0-12071 GCA_964460155.1 uncultured Oligoflexia bacterium
AATTTCAGCGAGACCAACAACACCAAGCAGCAAAAACGTGAAACAAACGGCATCGGTATCGACGGCTCATTCAGTTTCTGAATTCGAACATGGCCCTTTGTTTTTGCTGTTTCTCATTTGCACTCGAACGAAAGAGTGTGCTGACCTGATGACAGGTGTCTAATTCTTAGACGCCTGTTTTTGTTTATTTTATCAATTATTTCAATTTATTAGATTTGGCAGGGCAATTGCTCCTCAGGGGTACAAACTGCATGAGGAGGTTCATATGTCAAAGGTGTCTTTTTCTATTCTTGCGGGTTTCATGCTGGTCGCATGCGGAAAAAATACAGGCGCCATTGATGCCGAAATTGCCTCGGTCGGCCAGTCTTCGCTGACTGTTGAATGTGCGCGCAATGTCAGTGGTGTGCGTACGACCTCTTTTCGTGATTCGCTCGTCCTCAAAATCACCGGAAAGTCAGTTGCGCTTGAACGTAGATTGACTGTGAGCAAAGACGACGCGAGTGAAATGACAACTCAAAAAATTCAAGGAACGATCAATTCTGTGTTCGACTTCAATAGCATCTCAAAAGAATCAGTTCGTGTTTTGCTCAATCCGACGTCAATGACGACAAGCAAAATGTCTTCGGGTGACAAGTCAGTCACTCAGTTACCTTATGTGCTTATTCAGTACAGTCAGGGGCAGTTGAAGGTTACTGAACGCGATGCAAAGGTCGTTCTGAGTCATTCCATCTGCAGAACGAAATCTTGAAATAACGTAGGAGTCAAAGCTCTGACATCCTTAGGTCACTGACCACTCTGCCTCCGTTGCGTACGATACTCCATCCCTCGTTGTTGAGTTGGTTTGGAGAGTGCGAAAATGGTGGCGAAAAAAGAGGATGTTCTACAACTGGTCAAACGCTACGCCGGCCAAAAGGTGAAGATCGCAGTCACCGATATGGACGGCGTTCTTCGTGGTAAAGTCATCCATCAAAAAAAGTTTGAATCAGTTGCCAGCAGCGGGCTTGGATTCTGCAACGTTGTTCTTGGCTGGGATTCCAGCGACGTTTGTTATGACAACGTGTCTTATACTGGCTGGCATTCCGGATATCCGGATGCTCATGTGTTGCTTGATTTATCGACCTATCGCACTGTTCCATGGGATCACGATATTCCGTTTTTCTTGGGTGACTTCTATACGCCCACAGGTGCTCCTCTGCCGATTTGTCCACGCAACCTGTTGAAAAAAATTAAGGGACAAGCTGAAAAGTTGGGCTACAGCGCTTTTTTTAGTCAGGAATTCGAGTGGTTTAATTTCACCGAAAGCACCGAGACTCTGCATGACAAAGGCTTTCACGAACCCGAAACGCTGACAAAAGGGATGTTTGGCTATTCGTTGCTCCGGCCTATGCAGCACAATGGTTTTTTTAATGACCTTTTTGACCTTCTCGAGAAATATAGGGTTCCCCTCGAAGGCCTGCACACCGAAACGGGACCGGGTGTTTATGAAGCCGCAATTTTATACAGTGATATTCTCGAGGCTGCCGATCGCGCTGTTCTTTTTAAAGCTGCCGTTAAAGAGATTGGCAGTTTTCATGGAATCATTCCGACCTTCATGGCCAAGTGGAATGCGTCCTTGCCTGGTAGCTCTGGTCATGTGCATCAGAGCCTCTGGAAGAACGGAAAAAACCTATTTTACGATGCAAAATCGCCCGACCACATGAGCGAAACCATGAAACATTATATGGCGGGTGTTTTACACTGCATGCCGCATCTGACACCCATGTATGCTCCGACTGTCAATAGTTTCAAACGCCTCGTTGAGGGAGCCTGGGCGCCCACGACACTCACATGGGGTGTAGATAACCGGACGACAGCCATTCGAGCGTTGCCCGGCTCTGATAAATCCACACGCATGGAGTTGCGTGTTGTGGGAGCTGATTCAAACCCCTATTTGGCGATGGCTGCAGCGCTCGCCTCTGGCCTTTACGGCATAAAAAACAGGCTTCCCCTCAAAGTAAAACAAACAAAAGGTAACGGCTATGCTGATAAGTCCAACGGGACTTTGCCGCGTAATTTGTTTGAGGCCAGCACAATGATGCGTGACTCAAAAATTGCTCGTGAGCTGTTGGGGGCAGAGTTTGTCGATCACTTCACAAATACGCGTTTGTGGGAATGGCGTGAATATTCAAAGGCTGTGACAGATTGGGAACGTAAGAGATATTTCGAGATTATCTGAACAAGGAGTGCTGCATGAACTGGACTGGCCGTTACGGGTACAATTTTCCGACTGCAATTCGCTTTGGGGTTGGAGTCATTGAAGAGCTTCCCGAATATCTCAAAGCACAAAACTGGAAACGTCCGTTAATTGTCTCAGACAAGGCTGTCACTCAGCTTGGTTTCTTCAAGAAAATCATTGCTTCGCTTGAGGCGGCGCATATTTCTCCGACAGTTTACTCAGGAATTTCCAAGAACCCAATTGAGTCGGATGTTCTTGCGGGTGTTGATCACTTTCACAAAGAAAAATGTGATGGCGTGATTGGCTTGGGCGGTGGTGCGAGTCTTGATGTTGCGCGAGCAATCGTGTTGAAGGCATACCACACACGTCCATTATTCGATTACGATGATGCATTGGGTGGCGATAAATATGTGACTGAAAAAGTTCCTCCATTTGTGACTGTTCCAACAACCAGTGGAACGGGAAGCGAAGTTGGACGCAGCACCGTGATCGCCGAGAACACAACGCACAAAAAGCGTATTTTGTTTTCGCCACGACTCATCGCTAACCGCGTTTTTGCAGATCCGGCCTTGACAGTTGATCTGCCCGCAGGTGTCACTGCAGCCACGGGTATGGATGCTCTGACACATAACGTCGAGGCCTTCCTTTCAAAGGGCGTTTCGCCTTTGTGTGATGGTATTGCTGTTGAGGCAATTCGATTGATTTCTGAGTCACTCGAAACTGCAACCAAGAAGCCCAACGACCTTGAGGCGCGCGCAAAGATGATGATTGCATCGCTTATGGGGGCAACAGCCTTTCAAAAAGGTCTTGGAATCATTCACTCAATGGCGCATCCATTGTCGACTGTGTTTGATACTCACCATGGATTGGCCAACGCCGTAATGATGCCTTATGGACTTGAGTTCAATAAGGAGGTGTGTGTCGATAAATATAAATATCTCGAGAAAATTATTGGCACACAAGATTTCATTCAATGGGTGCGTCAGCTGAATACAAAGCTCGCTATCCCTGCATCGCTCAAGGAACTCAAGTTGGACGCTGGAAAGATTTCCGAGCTGTCTGATTTGGCCATTGCGGATGCATGTCATCAATGCAATCCGCGCACAGTCAGCCGTGGCGATTTTGAAGCGTTGTTCAAAAAGGCATTCCAACTTTAAGTTCACGCGAAAAGCGAACGGTTGATTTTTAGGGAGAAACTATGCTGAAGATTGGGCTGAGTGCCTGCTTTATGTATCCGGATCCCACGCGAACGGTATTTGGTCACAAGAGCTTGACCTACCTCGAGAACGATATGGCACGATATGTGGCCCGTGAGGGTGTTCTCCCCATCCTCATTCCTGATTTGCCAACCGAGAGACTTCTTCCCATTCTTGAACAACTCGATGGGATTGTTTTTCAGGGTGGGGCTGATCTGTGTCCCGAAACATACGGTGAGCCCTATCTCGATAAAGCGCGTTGGCCCGGCGATAAACACCGCGATACTTATGAGTTTGCGCTTGCAGATTTCTTTTTTAAAAATGGTCTGCCGATGCTGGGTATTTGTCGCGGTTTTCAGGTGCTTAATTGTTACTTCGGTGGAACTCTTCACCAAGATATCCCGACTCTTATTCAAACCTCCACCGAGCACCGCAATGCGCAGACGTATGACCGTGTGCATCACGGCGTGAGTTTGACTCAGGGCGGATGGCTTTCAGGCTTGTATAAAAAAGATCAGCTCGAAGTGAATTCTGTGCACCATCAGTGTGTCAAGACCCTTGGTCGCGATCTTCGCATCGAGGCGCGCAGCACAACCGATGGCTTGATTGAAGCATTCACACACGCGAATTTCTCAAATCATTTTGTTGCGGGTGTGCAATGGCATCCTGAATTTTCGCCAACACTCGCAGGTGTGGTCGATGAACCCCAGCCAATTGTTGTTGATTTTCTGAAGGCCGCAGAGAGCCGAGCACGGAACAAAAAGATCAAGAATTAATTGAATAACAAAGTGAGGAACCCATGCATATTATTAACCCAGCTAACGGGGAACACATTCGTACTGTGGACACGGATGATGCTGTGTCGATTCGCGAGAAATTCGCAGCCGCACGCGCTGCACAGCCCGAATGGGCAGCTCGTTCTGTTGCTGAACGAGCAGCAATGATAAAAACGTTTGGTGAGTTGCTCAAGCGTGACATCGAGACTGTTGCACGCGACATGTCGTTGGAAATGGGCAAGCCCCTTCAACAGGCGCGCAATGAAGTTAATGGCAGTTTGAATAAAATTCGCTTTTTCACAGAGGAGACTGCAGCAGCTTTGGCCCCAACCAAAGTACGGCAGGATGGCAATACTGAAGAGATTCTGGCGTTCGATCCATTGGGTGTTGTTCTTAATATCTCTGCTTGGAATTACCCTATTTTGGTTGGCTTCAACGTATTTCTGCCTGCCCTTTTGTGCGGAAACACCGTTGTCTACAAGCCTTCGGAATTCGCCACATTGACAGGCCTTCATTTAACCCGTTTGCTCCATGAAGCTGGAGTTCCTGCAGATGTTTTCGTTCCTGTTGTTGGAGAAGGTGACGTTGGTGCTCAACTCCTAAAATTGCCGTTTGATTGTGTTGGCTTCACCGGCTCTTATGCAACGGGCAAGAGAATTTCGGAAACTCTGGCTGGGCACATGACGCGGCTCATTATGGAACTCGGGGGGAAAGATCCTCTCTACGTTACGGATGATTGCGGCGACATCGAGACTGTGGCCGATGCAGTTGCAGAAGGTGTTCTTTATAACAATGGTCAAAGCTGTTGTGCTGTTGAGCGTGTTTACGTGCACGAAAAAATTCATGATGCGTTCGTCGAAAAACTGAAATCAAAAATGCAGGCCTGGACAATGGGCGATCCGCTCGCTCAATCGACGATGTGTGGTGCCATCACACGTCATGTCCATCTGTCGTTTCTTCAAGCACAGGTCAACGATGCTGTTGCCAAAGGTGCGAAACTAGTTTTGGGTGGAAAAGCTCAAGAGGGTAAAGGTAATTTTTTCCCACCAACTCTCCTACTCAATGCGAACCACACGATGGACGTCATGCGCGAGGAAACCTTCGGCCCTCTTATTGGTGTGATGAAGGTCAAAGACGATTCCGAAGCGGTGACTCTTATGAATGATTCTGAATACGGCCTGACCTCATCGGTCTACTGCAAAAACGCCGAACGCGGCCGGAAAATTTTGGCTCAGGTAAATACAGGTACGGGCTACCTGAATTGCTGCGATCGCGTATCCGCGTGGCTGCCATGGTCAGGTCGTGGGCATTCTGGACTGGGTTCAACCCTGTCCAGACTCGGAATCCACGCTTTTTGTCACGCCAAGGGATTGCATCTGCGCTCTTGATTCCCATTCAGCGCGGATCTTTTTTGCGCGCTCGAAGCGTTTTTGCAGGGCGCGCTGATTGTTCTCGATTGATTTGAGTCTGCGGCGTTCTGCGCGTCGCTGGGTTTCATCCGCGCAATGCGGGCAATATTCGTTTGCCTTATAAAGCGGACTGGCTTTGTCTTCGGGTGAGAGTGTGGCCCAACAGACGTAGCACATATCGTGTTCGGTCTTGTTGAGACGCGGATTGACGGCAACGCGGTGGTCGAACACAAAGCAGTCACCTTCGTAGTGATTGTCGCCGTCCATCTTTTGCGTCTGTTCAAAGTACTTCAAAATACCGCCCTGAATTTGATACACCTCTTCGAAACCTGCCTGACGCATATAGGCCGTAGCCTTTTCGCATCGAATACCGCCCGTGCAGAAAGTAACAACACGTTTATTTTTGTGTTGCGAGAAATTCTCTTCCACCCATGCAGGAAAGGTGCGGAACGTTTTGATTTCGGGGACGATTGCGTTTTTGAACGTGCCAAGTTTGGTTTCGTAGTCGTTGCGCGTATCAAGAAGAAGAACGTCTTCCCCGTTGTCGAGCCATTGTTTCAGAGTTTTGCCGTCAACATGTTTGCCTGTGAAGTGTGCGGGCTCAATCCCGGTGCGGCCCATGGTGACGATCTCATTTTTACGTTTCACCAGCATGCGACTGTAGGGCTGAAAATCGCTGGTCGACAATTTGAATTCGACGTCAGCGAAGCGCACATCGTTGCGACAAAATGCGATGAACTTTTCCGCGGACTCGGGGCTGGCGGCGACGTATCCATTAAGACCCTCAGAGGCAAAGATGAGAGTGCCTTTTATATCCAGCGTGTTGACCAAATCTTCGAACGCTTGTGCTGTGGCTTCAACGTTGTCGATTTGAACAAATTTGTAAAACGCCAAATTGTGGTAGGTCTTCATCGGGGAATACTCCGCTGTATCTCTGTGTTCTTCCGCTACCCGTGTAAAAAAAAAGAACGCCCGTCGGCGTTCGGGTCTTCTGAGTGACCCTCAGGCGTTCATTTCGCCGAAGAGTTTTTCGAGAAGGTCGTTGTCTTTGCGTTCCCAAGCTTCAAATACACGGCGTGCTTCGCGGTTCACGAGTGCCTTTGTTTTGAAGAATTCATTAAAATCGTTCTTTTCTTTTAGTGTTCTGAGAACTTGAACGTTCGCTGCCTCGATCATCAACATGCTTGCGCCGCGACGGAGGATAAGGTTGTTCATTTTCCACTCGAGGGACACTGCCACAGAATTGAAGGCCATTGCTGCACTCCTTGCCATAAAGGTTCGACCACGGGGTCATACTCCAGAGGGCCAAGTGGGGCAAGAGAAACGATTTTTTGATAAAATTGAGTCATTTTCCATATTTCAGCCACGGGAGATGTGCCGAGAGAAAAAATGACACCCGTGGTCAGGGTTGCCGAGTGCCATGAAGCCCGCCTGCGTATTCTGAAAAAAGCGGAGGACAAGGCACGCCGTTGGGTTGCCTGTCTTTATGGAGGGATCTGGGGCGTGGCGACCAAGTATACCGGACCACAAAAAGCAGCCATTCTTCTGCTCGCCTTCGGCGAGGATATTTCGGCAGAAATTTTTAAGCAGATGAACGAGTTCGAAATCAAGCGCGTTGGTAGCGCGATGAGTCGACTTGGACGCGTCGACGGCGAGACCATCGACGAAGTGATGGAAGAATTTTATCACGTTCTGCAAAGTAACAAGAAATACTTTTTTGGTGGCAACGAATTTACCAAAAAACTTTTGGAATCGGCATTTCGAGACGGTCAGGCCAACTCTTATATTGAAGACCTTGCGCTCGAGACGGCGGCAACACTTGAATCGCTGGAATTGATTGACGCAAAGATGCTCTCCAACATTCTCCGCAACGAGCATCCGCAGACGATTGCTCTTGTTCTTGCCCATCTGGAGCCGAAAAAATTCGGCGAGACTTTGAAGCTTTTGCCTGAGAGCCTTCACACCGAATTGATTTTGCGTATTTCTAAACTTGAATCTGTTTCGCCTGAGCTCATCGATGAAATTGACGATGTTCTTCGCGGCGAAGTTCAGCGCATGGGTAACGTGACACAACAGCAAATTGGTGGTGTGACACCAATTGTTGAAATGCTTAACATGATGGATAAAGCCACCGAAGAAACGATTCTCGACAGGCTCGAAGAACGTGATCCGGACCTCACAGAAGAAATCCGCCGTAAGATGTTCACGTTCGAAGATCTCATCAAGATTGATGATCGTGGTATTCAGGCCATTATGCGCGAAGTGAAAATGGAACAGCTCAAGCTGGCGATGAAGACGGCTTCCGAGGGAATCAAGGAATTGCTCTTCAAGAACATGTCTCAGCGTGCTGCTGAATCGTTGCGTGAAGAATTGGCCAACGCTGGTCCTGCAAAACTGACCGACGTTGAGGCGGCTCAGCAGGGCATCGTTCAGATTGCCCGTCGTCTCGCCGACGAAGGCAAGATTGTGATTGCAACGAGCGGCGAAAACGCACTTGTCTGATGACGCGCTAAAAACCAACGGGGGACTGTCCGATGCCACGCGGACGATTGCTGAAGAAGGCCGAACAGGAAAAATTTGAGTCCCTGCAGGTGGAAAAATATCCTTGGCAGGAGCTGACTCCGGACTCTATTCTTTTGCCAGATAACCCGCGCAAGAGTGTGGTTCTGGCGAAGACTCATTCAGGTCAAGAACTTCAAAAAAAGGTTCACAAAGCAGCTGACTTCAGCCGTACGTTTGGTCATCCATCAAAGCCACTTTTTCCACAGGACATGACTGCAGAATTTCTCGCAAGTCAGGAAGAACTTCGGCAGCGTAAGTTAAGAATGTAGATGGATGAGGACGAATTGGTTGCTCTCGAGTTGTCCGACCTGAACGAGGAAGAGCAGCTGGAACAACAGAACGAAAAAAATGAGGACGCCCAGAAAACTGACGTCAAAGTCGATTCGATGCGCAGTGAAAACGCGGGTGCTGCAGCGAGCGCGCCATCCCAATCGCGTGCGGCAAGTCCAGATATCAGTGACCTAAGCTCTTTGACCCCAAACAAAAATAAAGGTCTGGGCGGACGCGGTCTCGATTTTGCCCTCAATGAAATTACGCAGGAAAAATTAGATGCCGAAGTTAAGGCGGCATTTGAACGTGGTGTTGCACAGGGGCGTAAAGACGGTGAGCAGGTCGGATACGAACGTGGTGTTCAAGAGGTTGCTTCGGCAGCTGCTCAGTCGACTGAAGTCGAGGAGCAAGATCTTGTTGACCCTGAAGTTGCCGAACGCCGGTATTCCGAGGGCCTCGAGGCAGGCATTGAGCAGGGCCGACTTCAAGCAGCTCAGGAAGCTGAGCAGAAGTACAACCACTCGATGGAGTTGTTCACAAAAGCGCTTTCGGAATTGCAGCATCTGAAGGGAGAACTCCTCTCAACGGGTCGTGAAATATTTGCTGAAATTGCGCAAATGTGTGCGGAAAAAGTTCTCAGACACCGCGTTCAGTGGAACGATGAAGCATTGCGCCGTGTGTTTACCGCGGCCATGAGTCAGTTTCAGTCGCAGGACGAATTGAAGATTGAAATGCATCCCGAAGATGTTGCGCGACTGGAGAAGCAGATTCCCGAAGATCAGCGCACACGTTTGAGACTCATCAGCAACTCCAAGCTTCAGCGCGGAGATATTAAGATTGAAGCCAATAATGAGGTTGTCTCATTCGACATTCAAAAAACGGTCAATTCAGTCATTGATTCGTTGAAAGATGAATTGTTTGAAGACGTGAAAAAAGAAGAATCCGATGAGAAGGCAGGTTAAATATGTTCGCGTCAAACGCTCTTGCACGTCTTCGCAGTGTGCGGCCCGAACTTGCCCGTGAACCATTGGTTCTCGATAAACTCGGAAAAGTTCTCGAAGTTGTTGGTACAATCGTTGAGGCAAATCTGCCAGGAGCTCCGCTTGGAGCGTTGGTGCGAATATTCGATAGCCAGAAATCCTACAGTATTGATGGAGAAGTTGTTGGATTTCGTCGTGACCGTGCGCTTATCATTCCGTTTTCAGATCCTACGGGCGTTTGCGCGAATGCACTTGTACAGTGCGTTGAGCGCGAACCCCGCATTCGAGTTGGCCCGCATCTCATCGGTCGTATCGTTGATCCCTACATGAAGCCTATGGTGGGTGCTCCTATTCCTGCAATGGCAGGTGTGCCGTGGTCCATCGTCCGCGAACCTTTGAACCCGTTGTTGCGTCGACGCATCGATCGTCCATTGGACTTGGGTGTGCGAGCGATGAATTCTTTGCTCACCTGTGGCGAAGGTCAGCGCGTGGGAATTATGGCCGGTTCGGGTGTAGGAAAAAGCGTGCTTTTGGGCATGATTGCCCGCTATACACAAGCGGATCTCAACGTTATTGCCCTTATCGGAGAGCGTGGCCGCGAGGTGCGTGAATTCCTCGAGGAAAACCTCGGCGCCGATGGTTTGGCGCGCAGTATCGTCGTTGTCTCGACCGGAGATCAAAGCCCATTGGCACGTATTCGTGCTGCGCACGTCGCGACTGCGATTTCCGATTATTTCCGTCAGGCAGGAAAAAAAGTTTTGCTGATGATGGATTCACTCACACGAGTTGCGATGGCCCAACGTGAAATTGGCCTTGCGGTGGGTGAGCCCCCGACAACCAAGGGCTACACTCCGTCTGTGTTTTCACTCCTGCCACGCCTGCTTGAGCAGGCAGGTAACTCAGACAGTGATGGTTCCGTCACGGGGATCTACACGGT
Organism: uncultured Oligoflexia bacterium; assembly: GCA_964460155.1. GTDB lineage: Bacteria > Bdellovibrionota_B > Oligoflexia > Silvanigrellales > Silvanigrellaceae > RFOM01. The sequence continues at coordinate 10,346 of CAYWSV010000105.1, forward strand.
GCTCGTTGATGGTGACGACTTCAATGACCCCGTCACAGACGCTGCACGTAGTATTCTAGACGGCCACGTGAATTTGTCGCGTCAGCTTGCGGCCCGAAACCACTTTCCTGCCATCGACATCTTAACAAGTGCGAGCCGTGTGATGATCGATGTTACAGAGAGCCGTCATCAGAGGGCCGCCAGCGCCTTGCGGGATTTGATGGCGACCTATCAAAAAAATGAGGATCTCATTTCGATTGGTGCTTATAACCAAGGGTCCAACCCTAAGATCGATCGTGCCATTGCGATGCAATCCAAAATTGAAAAGTTCCTGAGACAGGGGCGCAATGAGATGTCGGAATTCAATGACTCTATTCAGGAACTCTATGAACTCGCGGAGCTTGAATGAGTCGGTTTGTTTTCAAACTTCAGCGCGTTTTAGACATTCGTCTACAAGCAGCAGACGAGGCGCAGACGTATCTTGAAAATTGCCGCAAGGTTGTTTCAGAACTCAGACGTCTTTTGATTGAACAGCGTGATGCCTACCTCGCAGAGCGTGACGCACTCAACGAGGCGATACGAAACGGTGAGTATTTTAAACACGCCAGCTACGAAGCAAGTCTGGAATCAAGAAAGGCAAAAATGCTTGAACTGCTGCAGGCGATTCGAGTTGCCGAGCAGGATGTCGACATTGCTGAGCAGCACCTGATTGTCTGTCGTCGAAATCTGAAAGTCATGGAAAACCTACGCGATAAAAAAGCTTTCGAGCACGCGCAGGCGCAAGAGCTCAAAGAGAGAAAGTTTTTGGACGAGCAAGCAACGCTGCGACATCAGCGTTCGGCTTTTGATAATTCGCGCTAATTTTTGAGGATATTATGAAAGCCCTGCATTTAATATTCGCGACAAAAGCCTTGGCTCTTTTGGGAGCAGGTAGTTTTTTGTATGTGAATTATCAGGCAAAGGCCGAAGAGCAGCAACCAGCTGCAGCTGGAGAAGCAAAAAAGGATTCTGGGGCAGCGCAGATTCCCGAGATTCCGGAAAAAGGATTGTCACTCTCAAAAGCCGCAGAATTGCGCAATCAACTTTTGATGATGCGCAAGGAAATAGAGCAGAAAACCGAAAAATTAAATATTGCTCGACAAGGCTACGATCGCTCTAAAGCTGACATCGAAAATAAATTGAGGCGCATCGAAGAAGAGAGAAAGCTTCTTGAGGAAACTCTTCACAAAGAACGCAAGGCCAAAGAGGAGCGTCTTTCCGAGGCTCTCGAGTTCATTGTGAAGATGGACCCCAAAAAAGCAGCGCCTTTGCTTGAAGGTATGGACCGTGATTTGGTCATGCAGTTGTTGAGAAAATTGCCTCCGCGGCAGGTGACACGTCTTCTTGAATCTGTCAGCCCTAAAAAGGCGACAGAGTTCCTTGAATATTATACGCGTATCCGCTCCGGACGGGAGTTTGAACTGTTTCGTGAGTTAGGATTGTGCCAAGGAACTGGAAGCGAGGAGGGTGAAAATGACAAACCGGCCAACAAACAAGGTGCGGGAGGGCAGCCGGCCACAGGCTCGGGGGCCGCGCCCGCAGCGCCGGCCGGGGGCGCAGGATCGTCCGCAGCCGCGCCCGCAGCGCCGGCCGGAGGAGCAGGATCGTCCGCAGCCGCGCCCACAGCGCCAGCTGGAGGAGCAGGAGCGTCCGCAGCCGCGCCCGCAGCGCCGGCCGGAGGAGCAGGATCGGCCGCAGCCACGCCCGC
>CAYWSV010000106.1:0-11928 GCA_964460155.1 uncultured Oligoflexia bacterium
AGATGAAGTTATCGTTTGAACGGCGAATAAAATTTTCCACCGCGGACGAATTCAAACCAAGGCAAAAGAAGTGGGCTCTCGCGCTCAATGACTGGCCGCGCATTTTGACAACTCCGAGCGAGCCAGTGTTCCACCAACAATGCTTGTTCTGAGGGTGTGAGAGAATGGGTTTTATTTTCGCGTATCCATTGAGTTCTGAGCGCGTGAAGAAGGATGCCTGCACAGACTGACACATTGAGTGACTCGACGAACCCACCCATCTCAACGTGAAGATAACCGTCTGCAAATTCAACCCACGCGTCTGAAATTCCGAATTTTTCGTTTCCAGAAATGAGGGCAATGCGAGAGTCTCCGATCACCGCATTGAAGTCTGTGTTGCCGATTTCGTGTGCCGCGAAGCTGGGCAGTGACTTTTGGTAGTGACCCGAAGTTCGGGCGAATGTCGGTAAAGAAACCAACAATATTTTATAACCAGATGCCTTCAGAATATGGGCACATTCTTCAATCGAGGTTGTGCGCCGTGTCATCAGCCACCTGCTCGATCCGCGTTCAACAGAGTCGCTGAGTCTAAACTTCATATCCGGTTGATGGTAGACAAAGCTAACATCCTGAAATCCAAATGCATCTGCGGTCCGCAGAACTGCGCTGATGTTATGGCTGTGATGGGTGCTTTCAAAGACCGGCATAACGGCCCGAGTTCGAACAGCGGCCACCTCTACCAGCCGGTTAAGGCGTTCAGTTGTGACTATCTCGGAAAGGACTTTCTGAATCCCGCCGAAGTCCCCTTGCAGGTCTGTCGGAATGAAATAATCTGTACGGAAATTTCGGGTGTTATCGCTTGGGCCTGTCCATTTTCCGCTGCGCGGGTCTGAGCTCACTGCAAAACTCCAAGTTTTTCGTAGTTTTGACCGACGATGCAATTGGTGGAGATCTGGCACAAACCCAACTCCGCCGCAAGCAAGAAGGGATCCGCCATGACCGCAATGAAGAACAGATTCCAACCCGGCCGTCCAGCTCCGACGGGCCGCACCCTGACAGCAAAAGGCTGGTTGCAGGAGGCCGCTCTTCGGATGCTCCTCAACAATCTCGACGCCGAGGTCGCCGAGCGGCCCGAGGACCTCGTTGTTTACGGCGGACGAGGAAAAGCAGCGCGGTCGATGGACGACTTTCATCGCATTACCGCGGCACTGCAAGAACTCGAGAGCGATGAAACCCTTTTGATTCAAAGCGGTGCTGCAGTTGCAAGAATTAAAACCCATGCCGACGCGCCGCGCGTTCTTTTAGCCAACAGTAATCTGGTGGGTCGCTGGGCAAACTGGGATCACTTCGATGCACTCGAAAAACAGGGTCTGATGATGTACGGCCAAATGACAGCCGGCAGTTGGATTTACATTGGTTCGCAAGGCATTGTTCAGGGAACCTACGAAACGTTTTATGAAGCCTTCAGACAGCATTACCAGGGCCAAGCTCGTGGTAAATTTGTTTTTTCGAGTGGACTTGGTGGCATGGGTGGCGCGCAACCGTTGGCGGCCGTTCTCACCGGTGCTTGTTTCCTTGGAATTGAAGTGGATCGTTCTCGCGCGGAAATGCGTGTGCGCACCAAGTATCTGGACGAAATTCATGATTCAATCGACACGGCACTTGCTTCGCTGCATCGTCACATGAAAGCGGGCGAAGCCAAGAGCATTGCAATCATTGGTAACGCAGCCGAAGTTCTTCCTGAACTTATCAAACGCTCAGACTTCACCCCTGCGCTCGTGACAGACCAGACGTCTGCGCATGATCCACTCTATGGTTACGTTCCTGTAGGTTACTCGATTGAGCGTGTGACTTCGGAACGAAAAACAAATCCACAAAAAGTGCGTCAAGATGCAATGCAAAGCATTGCGATCCATGTACGTGCACTTCTTGACCTCAAGAAACGCGGTATTCCGACGTTTGATTATGGCAACAACATTCGTGCGATGGCCAAAGAGGTAGGTGTTGAAAATGCTTTCGACATCCCGGGATTCGTTCCCGAGTATATCCGTCCTCTGTTCTGTGAAGGACGTGGGCCTTTCCGTTTCGCGTGTCTTTCGGGAGATCCTGAAGATCTTCGTAAAGCCGATCTTGTGCTGCGCGAAATGTTTGCTGGCAACGCGGGTGTCCAGCGCTGGCTTGAACACGCGCCTAAACGTGTCTCGATTCAGGGATTACCGGCGCGAATTTTGTGGTTAAATTATGGCGAGCGTGCGCGCGCAGGTTTGAAACTGAACGAGATGGTCGCCAGTGGCGAATTGAGTTGTCCAATCGTTATTGGTCGCGATCACTTGGATTGCGGAAGCGTGGCTTCACCTAATCGTGAAACCGAAGCAATGAAAGATGGCACCGATGCTGTTGCCGATTGGGCTCTGCTGAATGCTTTCGGAAATATCGCTAGCGGAGCGACATGGGTGAGCTTCCATCACGGTGGTGGTGTGGGTATGGGTTATTCTCTGCACTCGGGCATGGTTGTTGTGGCCGATGGAACTGCCGAGGCTGCGCGACGTCTTGAACGTGTTCTGAGCTTTGACCCTGCAATGGGCGTGTTCCGGCACGCGGATGCGGGTTATGAAATCTCAAGAAGTATTGCCGAAGAGCGCATGAGCTCAACAAAAGTGACACCAACTCAGCCGCATTTTTATCCACGGTATCGGTGAACACCACGGAAGGAGTCCGACATGTCTGCAACCTTTTCGTCACATCCCGAGATTTTGTCCTCAACTGAAAGCGAGCGCATTGTTATTCGCAATGCACTTGTCTTGACCATGGATTGCGACAGTCCGATGGAGGTCGAGAGCACATCGAATGTTCTGCTCGGTGCCCGTAAAGAATGCGACATTGTCATTGAAAAAGGCGTGATTCAGGCGATTGGCACGAATGAAGGTGCAAACGTAACGGGCGCACGTGTCATTCAGGGGCGTGGTTGTGTGGTTATGCCTGGACTTGTGGATTGTCACACGCATCCAATTTTCGCAGGCTCGCGCGCAACAGAAACGGTTCTTAAGGCACAGGGATTGTCTTATGAAGAAGTTGCAGCGCGAGGCGGTGGTATTGTTGTCAGTATGCGCGCAACTCGTGCAGCAACGGTAGCGGAACTCAGAGGGTCATATTTGCAACGCGCGCGCCAGGCACTCTCTCGGGGTGTCGTCGCATGGGAAGCGAAAACAGGCTACGGCCTGAACGTTGATCAAGAGCTGCGTCTGTTGCAGTGCCTGTATGAAGCTCATGCCGATGAATCCGAATCGAAGCTTCTTCCGCTGATGGCTCCCACACTTTTGGGCCCACACGCAGCATCACCCGAATTGCATGGACTCGACAATTATATTCAAGCTCTCATCGACGCCCTTCCGCAATTTGCTTCATTGGCTCAAAAATATTCGACCTCAAAACATATTCTTCCGCTCGCTGTGGATGTGTTTCTTGAACGGAATTATTTCACGCGCGAACAAGCCGATCGTTGGCTTTCAGCGGCACTGCAACATGGCCTTGATGTTCATGTGCACGCCGATGAATTTTCCAGAAGCGGCGGCTGTGAGTCAGCCATCGCACTGGCTCAGAGGCTTGAACAAAATAGACAAAGAAAACGAGCACGCGGTCGCGTTCTCAGTGTGGATCACCTTCAATACGCAACCGACAACGATCTTGTTCGACTGCAAACTTTGGGCGTGATGCCTGTCGTTTTGCCGCTCACCAGTTTCTTCTCGAACATCGCTTACGTCGAGGCACGCAAGTTGCGCTCTGCAGGAGTTCGTCCGGCAATTGCGTCGGACTTCAATCCGGGCAGCGCTCCTTTGAACTCGTTGTGGTTTGCAGGTTTTCTGGCTCTCGTGAAAGGCGGTTTTTCCGTACCCGAAGTGCTTACTGGACTCACGGGCAACGCGGCCTATGCGATGGGAATCGAGAATACCCACGGCGTTCTCAAGAACGGACGAAAAGCAAGTTTGATTATGTTCGAGGGTCAGGTCCCCGAAGACTTTTTCGCGTCGCCCATGGGAGACCATCTCAAGATGGTCATGATTTAAGGTTCAGAGTTATTGAATCCACTTTGCGATAAGAGGCACAGGTTCAGCCTGTGCTTTTTCCGTTGAGAGCGAAAATGCACCTGCAGCAGCAATTTGGAATTTGTCTGCGCGTACGTCGTTTTTTCTCAACCGGATAAAACACAAAGGTTCGCCCGCCTCGACCCATTCGCCCACCTTTTTCATGTGGATGAGTCCCACTTTGTGATCGATCGCGTCTTCCTTCTTCACACGCCCAGCACCCATTTCAATCAGGAGCAATCCTAGCGCTCGTGTTTCGATTGCAGCCACCCTCTGACGGATTTTCTCGGCGGGAAAAACAGGGACGTCGACGATACCCGCGTCGATCCACTCGGTATTCGTGCGTTCAAGTGCGGATAGATGTGCGCCCTGCTGAACAGCGATATCCAAAAAGACTTCAAAAGCACGACCACTCTGCAAATGATTTTTCATCCGCATGTACGCTCGATGGTGAGCATCGGGTGCTTTGTCTTGATGTCCAAGCACGGCAGCACGAGCAGCAAGTTGCAAACTCAGTTCTCGCGTATCGGGTGCCCCGACGCCTTGAAGAATATCGAGACACTCGGCAACTTCACAGGCATTTCCCGCAGCGCGACCAAGAGGTTCATCCATGTTGGTCATTGCGGCTTCAACTCTGCATCCCGCAATCTGACCCGCATTAACAAGTGAGCGGGCGAGTTGTTCGGCCTGTTCCATTGATTTTAGAAAAGCACCTGAACCAAACTTCACATCGAGCACAAGAGCATCGAGATCTTCGGCAAGTTTCTTGGACATAATACTTGCTGTGATCAGTGGAATACTTTCAACAGTCGAAGTTACGTCGCGCAGTGCGTAGAGTTTCTTATCGGCAGGAACAAACCTGTCTGTTTGAGCTCCGAAGGCACCGCCGCGTGCAAGCATCCAGCTGCGAAATTGATCTGCACTCGGTTGTGCCATGAAGCCCGGAATTGCCTCGAGTTTGTCGACAGTGCCTCCAGTGTGACCAAGGCCACGACCTGCAACCATTGGTACAGCCAGACCGTCGGCAACCAAGAGAGGAAGAATGATGAGAGACGTTTTGTCTCCCACTCCGCCCGTCGAGTGTTTGTCGACACACGGTATGCTGCGCTTGCGTAAAGGACTCCAGTCCATACGGTCGCCGCTTTGAATCATTGCAGTGAGTAGATGAGCTATCTCATTGTCGGTCATGCCATTGAGCACAACAGCCATGGCAAATGCGGCCATTTGATAATCAGGAACAGAACCGCTTGAGTAAGATTGAATGAGGAAGTGAATTTCTTCACGAGTGAGTTCAATCTTATCGCGTTTTTTTCTTATGATTTCCTGTGGCAGAAACATTTTGATTATGGCCTTTCAGAGTGACATTAAAATTTGAATTGTTAATAGGTCTCTGCGCTTAGGCGCTGTCCTTCAATCAGTTGAACTCCGCCACTGGTACCGAGGCGGGTTGCGCCGGCTTTAATCATTTTTAGGCTGTCTTCAAACGTTTTGATTCCGCCGCTGGCCTTAATTCCAATGGCGTATCCACGCTCGGTTTTAATTTGTTCAGCAACACGGCTTAGAATCTGGACGTCTTTTTCGATTGCACCACGGCTGCCAAATCCAGTCGAGGTTTTCAACACGTGAACGCCTCCGCGTGCGGCTGCAAGTGCAGAGTTGAAAACGTCCTCTTCGCTCAAAAAAGATGTTTCAAGAATGACTTTAACCAAACCACCACGCGCAGAATTCACCAGTGCTGCGGCCTCGGCCGAGAGTTGAGCCCAATTCTGCTCGCGCACCCATCCAAGGTTTTGCACATAGTCGAATTCGTGCGCCCCACTGTCTCGGCTCAATGTGATTTCGGCGGCCTTGGCATCGGTCATCGAGTTTCCATGTGGAAAACCAATCACAGTGCAAATCAATGGCTGTGATGCACGCAGAGCAGAATGGGCCAAATCGTGCGCAGCAGAATGAATACGTGAGCTTGGCAGACACACGGCTCTAAAACCAAATTCACAGGCCTGTTTGAGCAGTTCTTCAAAATCCGCCTGACGCGCGTCGGGTTTTAACAACGTATGATCGATGAGGGCGGCAAGCGCGCTTTTATCTGATGGTGTGCTGAGGAGTTTATCCCGTCTCAGAAAATCTTGGCGTAGATGCTCATGTGCAAACATTTTCTGTGTCCTATTGTCGATCGCAAACGGCGTTTTCATTGACATCAACGCAATAATTGCGCGTGAATCCGATTGCTGGAAGTTGCCTGACTCCAAACATAAATTCAGGAAGATATGTTTTTCCCCACGAGGCAAAACCAAGATAAAAATCATTCGATTGCATGATTTTTTCGTCGATCTCAAGAGTGCGGGTCATGTTTCGGTATTGGCTTAACGGTACAGACCATTGTTTGTATCGTTCGCCGTTAACGAACATCGTAAAAAACTCTGTGGTGTCTTCGGGAGGTACTCTGACCCTCATGCGAACTCGTTGCTGCGGGCCCAGACGGATTGGTGTTCCGGTGACTGTGGGTGATGGATCAATCCAATCGATTTGAGTGCCGTTGGAAACGAATGCTTCAGTTTCCTCTGTCCGAATTTTCCGAGCTTCCGCAGTGCGCAGAGTGGTGCGAAAAGTGAGCGGTACTACGCCCTCAAGAAGTCCTCGTTCCGATATGCCAGCTAATGGAATCGTGTTCGAAAAGGTCGGCTTGAAGACTCGTGAAAACAGCGAATCTAGGTTGAGCCCAGATTGTGCGTGCAACAGACGCACGAACGGCGAGCGGCCCAGCTGCTCATCGAAATCTGCTTTTTGATTGATTCGAAAATCACCAATGAATGGCCCTTCGGGGGGAATAATACTGTCGGACGGAAAGGCCTGCAAAAAGGGTTGAAGGAGAAATTGAATTTGTTGTTGTTGGCTGTCGAGCGAGCGGCCTGCGCGCAAGAATCTATTGACACCGTTTTTGGCCATCCACGCGCGCAAGGAGTTGTTGTTCACAAGTCTCGAGGGCAAAAAACTGCCGTCGAAAACGAATGACCTGTTGCTTGAATCTGAAAACATGAGTGATTGAACATCACCAGAATTTGAAATGGGACCTGCACTCTGTGCTGGGCGAGTTAACTCAGGGTCACAGGCGAGCACGGCAACATCTGTTGGTTGAATCACGATTCGCGACACGCAGGGCTTCATTTGTCCGTCGCGCCAAAGACCGATTGAATATTCACCCGGCTCAAGAGGTAAGGTGAATTCAGGTCTGTGCAGAAACAAAGACGTGAAAAGATATTCGCGGACTCCTCCGTTTTCAGATGGAGTCATTGTCGGGCGTATGAGATCATCCTGTATGAGAAGTGGGACTTCTGGGAGTTGATCTGTACTTTGTGCTGCAGGTTGCGGAGTGCGAATCCTGCCAATGCGCATGAGGTCACCGAAATTCAAACCCGTGTCTCTGCCCGGCCGTATAATAAGTCGTGCTCGCGGCAGCGCTTTAAGCGAGACTTTATTTTCGCGGTTCGAGGAAACAACGAAGGGCTTGTGCGTGCGGGCTTCGCCGAACCCTGTAGACAAAAACCAGCGTCCAGTGGGTAGGGAGCATGTCGCTCGCCCCTCTTCATTCCAAAATCCAATAGCCCTAACAAAGCGCGAAACTTGTTCATGGATAAGAAAAAGCTGTCCGCCGGTTCCTGTTCTTCGTTGGCCGGCTTCATCGGTGAGCTCTAAATCGACGCTCACAGCATTCTCTGTTGGGCTGTTTGGGGTATCAGTCGATGTCGAAGAATTAGACAGTCGCTGACACTCTCCCAGTTCAGGCATCTTGCCTTCGATGTTCCCGAGCTGGCCTGTCAGTCCAAGCGCAAAAGTCCGATCGGTGAGAATAATTCCATTTCTGAGGGGCATGAGGAGAGGTTGCCACTGAACTGGTGCGCCGCGAGAGCTCAGCCCCTGATAGTCGTCGGCAGTCAAAGAAAGCAAAGCGAGACGCCCGAAACCATCGCCGAAATTTTCGGAATTCTGCTGTAATTCTAGTCCGTTTTCTTCTGAATTCTTGCCTAAAAATAATGACTTACAGGCAGGCGTGAAGGCACTCAGTCCGGCCGTTAGAACAAGGGTGACGGGCAGTTTCAACAGTTTTTTATGAGTGTTTACTATCATTGTTCCTAATGACTTTGATCAATGATTAACCGATCCCACTCCGGTATCACTCCACAAGTGCCTAATCTGTGGACGCTCTGTAAAGCAGGAATTCGACACGTCGTCTGGTAAGACTACACGCTGTTAACGATATTGCCACTTTTGGTGAGTCTGACTCCCTGACTTTGCAAATAAAAAGACTGTCTTTTGAGAGTCGTAATCAGAAAAGGACTATCGGCATGCCTTTTGCATGTCGGTGGATGAGATGCTCCCATGTACGGAGCTTCGAAAAGTGAGGGAGAGATATGTTTGGTCGTAAAATCAACTTAGCCATGAGCGAAAGCACGTCATCTGGTTCTTTGGGTGGAGACCTTCTTGGAACTGCAGACGCTGCCGGACCAACCACCTCTGATGGACTGAAAATCAAAACGCTGCCCCCGAGCGTCGTCAAAGACATCGAGCAGAAGAACATTGCTCGTCGTTTGGCGGGCTTATCGCCCATCGTTATCAAGGTCCGCAGATGCATCGCTTGCGGTGCCCCATTCGAATCTGCAGGCAACCGCACGTGTGGCTGTTCGAGCCGGACCGCGGGGACCATTGCGGGACGCGAAATTATCTGAGGTCATCAAGCTGGGAAAAATTTTCCCGATAACCCCATGTGAGGAACATGGGGTTTTTTTCATGTCTGCGAAGGTTCAATCCGCCCGCGTCCCCTATACCGTCAGCTACCGCACCTCCGATGGTGAGCTGAAGACGATTCGTCGTGTTCCTCCGCCCACGCTTCATGAGTTTCAAACTGAAGACATGGTGACCATCACGCGCAAAAGAGGCGATGACTGGGATGTCGATCAGGAAGTCAAAGTTGTGGGTATAAGTAAACGCCAGCCCAATACGCTGATGGTTGAAGGAAAGGACGGTCGACATACTTTTTTGACCTACACCGACGTACGTGGGCGTCCCAAAAATGCAGCAGATGAAACGTTGAAGGAAGATTTCCAAGAGCGGCAACGCGATCCTCTTGGAAGCGATTATCTGCTTTGGCCCTGAGCGTAGGAATGTTGATCTTCTATTGGTTTATTCTTCCCAAAAATTTGAAGTTCATGTGGGCGTGAATGGTACCACGGATGCTGCAACAGCTTCGCATGTGCACTTGGGTAAAGATGAGTGGGCAGTGCTGGAAAAAGATGATGAAGTAAATGATATGCATCGTGGCGCGGAAAAAACAAAAAATTTAGAAATTGATTTTTGAAAAGATGATTTCTGCTTCGTTCAAAGGGATCAATTGCTTGAGTTAGGAAAAGGTGATCGCAAGCATCTGAAAAAATTCTCATCCATTGGTAGGTCGTTAGATAAGGAACGATGACATACAACAAAGTTATAAATTGTGTTTCAGGATAAAAAGCTGCAATCGCAACCCCAATGAGTAAGGCAAGACGAAGACAGTTGCTCCACAGCGGCGCGCATCGAGCCCAGAGCACAGGGCGAAACATGATCAACCACAACGGAACGAGAAAGACCGACATTAAAAGAATAAGCAACATTGAATACGTTGATTGGTTACGACTCAGGAGAAAAAAACGCGAACGAAAATCAAGGTCACGCTCCGGATCTCCAAGATGCGCATGATGAGTTGCATGTTGATGCGAGTAATCTGAAAAAGATGCGAGGTCGAGCGCTGCGAGTAAATGACCGAGTCGTGCATTTCCCTTTGACGTATCTGCAAAAATACCATGACTGCATTCGTGCATCATGTTTCCCAAAGCACGCATGCGGGTGCCAATCCAAATGACGGCGAGAATGCGAAATAACCATGATGACGATGGAAACCAGAAGGCCAGAAGCTCGGCACTGGCAGCGCCGGCAACTGCAAAAAGAATTGTCCCAAAAATGAGGAAAAGGCCGACGGGAGCAGTGTCCCGTGACCTCGCAACGCCAACAATCAACGCGTTCAGTTCAGAACGAATTGAATTCAATTAAATCCTTTCATTACCTCTTCAGACCAATAATTTCCTCGAGCATGCTGTCTGAAGTCGTAATCGTTTTAGAGTTGGCCTGAAAGCCGCGCTGTGTGGTGATCATGTCCACAAACTGGCTTGCAAGGTCGACGTTGGATTCTTCGAGTGATGCCGAATACACGGAACCGCGTGAACCCGTTTGCGGCACACCGACGCTCGGTTCACCCGAACGATAGGTTTGGCCGTAGCAGTTTTGACCCGTCTTCTGCAAGCCTTGAGGGCTAGGGAAGGTGGCCAGAGCGACAGCACCCAGTCGGCGCTCGAGACCGTTGGTATAAACCGCACGAAGGTTACCTTCTTGGTCAACTTTAAGAGATTTCAGATAACCCGCTTCGGATCCATTCTGAGAGTGATAGAACGTACTCGAACGTGTTGCCAAGCTTGTTGATGTTTGTTTTCCTGTTTTGCCGTCTTCGTCCTCCATGGGACCAAAGTTAAACTGAATCTTTTGAGGGGCTGCACCGTTTGCGAATTTCACTTCGTTGGCGTCACTCATTTCCATGACGTCGATGTAACTTGGCTTACCTTCCTTGGTGCGGAAGTTCATGACAGGTTTGCCGTTTTCATCGAATTGGAGTTTGCCTTTACCAATCACGTGAGGCAGTGGCTTGCCCATTTCGTCGAACGCTGGAACGCCCTTCAACTCGCCGCCGTCAATACATGCATGCCATGTCCAGCTGTTCTCTCCTTTTGCGTCTTTGGAGAAATAGACGGTCGCCTGATGGGACTGACCAAAGTTATCGTAGATGGTCACAGTGGACGCATAGTTCGAGGTTTCTGTTGCGCGTTTGGGGTCAAACGGCTCAATAAGTGCCGGTTCGCGCAAGTCGAGGTTGACGTTCATCGTCACACGCGTTGACGGAACAGGTGTGATTGATGTTTTTGAAATCATCATGTCCTGCATTCGCGTGCCCAATTTTCCGTCCTGATCTGCAATGAATCCCTGCAGTTTTTGTCCGTGAACATCGGTAATGTATCCGTCGCGGTCGAATCGGAACGTTCCCTGACGTGTGTAGGTCATCGACCCCGCGTCACCGTTGTTCTGTCCGGTCCGCATGATGAAAAAACCTTCACCCTGAATGGCCATGTCGGTAATACCACCCGAGTGTGACAAGGCACCCTGAGTATAGTTCGTTGTGATACTCCGCAGACGGGCACCACGACCCAACTGAGAGTGTTCGTTGAGGTTAATCGCCAAAAGGTCTTCAAACTCGGCACGGTCAGCTTTAAACGCTCGCGTGTTCGAGTTGGCGATGTTGTTGGATATCACACCCATGGCGTCGGTATTGACCGTCAGACCGGACACACCACTAAACAGCGCATAGTGAATAGCCATTTATGAACTCCTCCGTCGCTCTGATTACGTTTCAGATCGCTTTTTTGGATTCTCTCTGTGACACTTTCTCAGCTGGTGCCTGTGCTGGCTCCGGCTTTACATTTGGAACAGATGCTTTGTTTTCAACCGCAGAAGTCTTTGCGTTTGCAGCGTCGACTTTATTTTCTGCAGCAGCTTGCTTCAACTCGGTAGCTTCAGCCTTCTTTTCTGCAGTCGCTTGCTTCAATTCAGCAGCTTCAGCTCTTTTCTTCGCAGCTGCCTGTTTCATTGGAGCTGCGTTAGTGGCTGGGGATTGAGGTGTTGCGGCCTGCATTGCACCAGAACCCTGTGCAGCAGCGGGTGACTGCATCGTAGTGGGTGCCTGTGCTGCATTAGGTGCCTGTGCTGCAGCGGGTGTATGCTGGGCCATGCT
>CAYWSV010000107.1:0-10256 GCA_964460155.1 uncultured Oligoflexia bacterium
TTGTTGTATCGGGTATTTCTCCTGCCGGAGATGCTCTGCTCGCTGGACAAAAGCTTGTCAGAATCGAGTTCATTCTCCTGTCCAAGAAGATTATTTTCGTCACCAAAATCAAGCAGCGTATTCCTGGAAAAATTCTTTTGTCCGTTCCGGAAAAGCTGGTGGCTCTTGAGCGACGCGCCAACGCGCGTTTCCGCGTGCCTATTCCGTGTGCCGCTTTTCTTGAATTTACGGACCGTCGCATTGAACTGGACCGTTTTGATGCTCCGTTCATGCCTCGGTTTTTACGTGATGATGCATCCAAAGCGCCACGAGTCCGCATTGATGATGTGAGTTTGGGTGGCGTGGCTTGTTTTACACGCTACGGAGCAGTGGCTGATCTGTTTCGCGCAGATGAAGACGAATTGACCGCTTCGCTCTATTTGCCAAGCACAGCCCCTTTGACTGTTCGGGTGTCGGTGCGCTGGACCAAAAAGACCACAGCTGCAGTTCTTTCGGGCGGCTACGATGATTTTCAACGTATTGTTGCCAATCGTCTGAAGGTCTTGCCAAGCTCCGATGACATGCAGATGCGCGAGAGCTTCTACCGCATTGGATTCCAGTTTACTGAAGTGACAAGCGATTTAGACGCAGCCCTAAGATCGTTCATCAAACTTGTTCAGACAGCTGAATCTGTGTAGGACTATCAGTCTTCCCAGCGGAGACTGAGCCATGGCCGAGAATCTACTGAACGGTTTGTCCATTTTTGCCGATCTCACCCCAAGCGAATTCAAAACCCTAAAATCGTATTTGCAAAAGTCGGCAACGAAGGCCGGCGAAACCATTTATTCGTCGGGCGATGTTCGCGACCGCCTCAGAATCATCGTTTCTGGGCGTGTTGAACTTCAAGTTCAACAGGGCACCTCGGATTGGGATGAAATCACGGCCATCTACGGCGCGGGTCAATTTATGGGCGAGGCCTCGCTTCTGCGGGAAGGAACCGTTCATCAGGCAACCTGCGTTGCGCTCACCGATGTTGAGTTCCATTTATTGCGCCGTGAATCTTTCCTCAAGATGCACGCCGAGCACCCTCAACTGGCCGGGAAAATTCAACACAACATCGCCTCTTATGTTTATCATCGCGTGCAGGGCGCTGCCGACAGAGGATTTCTGTCATCCGTCTACAGCTCGGGCAAGATGCGTTCGGAGCACGACCTTTTGGGCGACCGCGAGGTTCCTGCCGAAGTTTATTTTGGCGTTCAAACCCTTCGTGCACGCGAGAACTTCAACATTACCGGTGTGACATTGCGTTCGTTTCCTGCGCTCATTCGTGCGCTTGCTGAGGTGAAAAAGGCAGCCGCACTTGCGAATCGCGACTTGAATTTGCTTCCGCCTGAAGTTTGCGTTCCGATTTGTCAGGCCTGCGACGAAATCATTGCCGGACATTGGCACGAACAGTTCGTTGTTGACGTTATTCAAGGTGGAGCAGGTACATCAACGAACATGAATGCCAACGAGGTCATTGCCAATCGTGCTCTTGAACTCGCAGGCTTTCAGAAGGGTGAATACAAAAAAATTCACCCAAACAATCATGTGAACCTCGGACAGTCTACCAACGATGCTTATCCAACGGCTGTGCGCGTAGCAATTTTGCATGCCCTGCCAGTGCTCACAGAATCTCTTGCAGAATTGTGCGGTGCGCTTGGAAAAAAAGCGAAAGAATTTAATTCGGTCATCAAGATGGGACGCACTCAGCTGCAAGATGCTGTGCCGATGACTCTGGGTCAAGAGTTTGAAGCTTTTCGTGTGAATCTTGAAGAAGATATTATGCGCTTGCAGGATGCTGCGCGACTCTTCCTCGAAGTGAATCTGGGTGGAACCGCTATTGGTACGGGGATTACAGCTCATCCTGAATACCGCTCCAAAGCTCTTATGCATCTCAATAAGATTACCGGAATGAATCTTGTCAGTTCGGCAAACCTCATTGAGGCAACGCCCGACACAGGATCATTTGTTTTATTCTCAGGAATATTGAAGCGTCTTGCGACGAAGTTGAGTAAAATTTGCAACGACCTTCGCTTGCTTTCGAGTGGTCCACGCTGTGGTCTGGGCGAAATTAATTTGCCTCCCATGCAGCCCGGGTCGAGTATCATGCCGGGTAAAGTGAACCCAGTTATTCCTGAAGTTGTGAATCAAGTTGCGTTTCAAGTGATTGGCAACGACCTCACAATCACGCTCGCTGCCGAGGCAGGACAACTTCAGTTGAATGTTATGGAGCCTGTCATTGTTTTCAATCTTTTCCAGTCTATGCAAATGCTTCCGCGTGCAATTAAAACCCTCTCTCGTCTCTGTGTTACGGGAATTACTGCAAATCCAGAAGTGTGTAGGCGCTATGTTGAGAACAGCATTGGTCTTGTAACAGCTCTTAATCCTTATATTGGATACGAAAATTCAACACGCATAGCGAAGTTGGCACTTGAATCTGGGCGGAGTGTTTTTGACTTGGTTCTTGAACACAAACTTATGAGTCGCGATAAGCTCGAAGAAATTCTTCGTCCAGAAAATATGGTGTCGATTTGAGGTTGACTCGATAATTTCTGCAGTCTTGTCCTGCTTACGCAATGTTTCTCGACCTGAAGACGCAGCGGTTTTTATCGCTGCGTTTTTTCATTCTTAAGTTCTGATTTTTCATTTTTTTAAAGCGTGACGGATCATTTTGCCCAGTCAGGGTAAAGACGATCTTCTTTTTGAACATTTAATTCCACGTAAATTGACCCCAGTCGCAGCGAAAAAACGCGAAGAAGTCGACTGCAAATGTGCTTCTTCACAAAAAGAGGGGGTCGGTTGATGAAGCGTATCCTTTCCGTCGTTTTTCTTGCCACCAGTGCAATGACAGTAGGTTGCGGGGATATTCAACCGCGTCTTTCTGTCGACACAAACGAAACTGCGATGCAGAGTTCTGCACAGCAGCAAGGACAATCGCAGGCTAAGCAGGACTCCCAACAGGGTTCATCGGCCAATTCTGCTGGTGCCAAGCGCGATACAACAAGTACTGCTGGTATGACGACTTCAACGACGTTGGATACTGTCAGCGCTAAAACAAATCCAAACGAAATCTTTTGCCCCTCGGGGAGTTGGTATTCTCCAACCGAAAAGATGTGTGTCACAGAAAATCAGGCCATTGGTCCTTTTACTCGCGAGATGATTGCGCTTTGCAAAAAGTATGGCGGAGGCAATGACTCTTGCGAGAGCGCACGCTGGGAACGTCGATTTGCTGCGCGGGTTCGACTGAGTGAACAGTGTCCACGCGGTGCACGCTTGGATACGGCGCGTCAGGCCTGTGTCGAAGGTACCGATGTTTATGGTCCATTCAAGGTACGAGATGTGGATGAATGCCGGCGCAAGGGCGGTGGGCCTGCATGTGAATCGATGCGTTGGAACGTATCGTTTATGCCTCTAAAAATTAGAGGTGGTTTAGCAAATCGAAAACTTTTCGATTTCTACTCGGTGCGCACAAATTATGATGATGTTTTTGAGGACGTGTTGAAGTTTTACCCTGCAGGCCGTCGCAATGGCTGCGTGGCTTTTATGAGTACGGCCTTGAGAAAGTCGGGTACGCCCGTTCCGTTGTCTGAGTACTACAACGGAGAATCTGTTTCGCTGGTGACCAAACCCTTCGCTCGATATCTAATGGAGCGGCTCAACTGGACAAAAATCACGTCGGCAAACAATTTGCAGCCTGGCGACGTGGTTCTGACGGAAGACGACGTTCGGTATCCCGGATATCCTGCACATACGTACATGTTTTACGGGTGGTCGAATCAAAAGGCCGGCATTGGTTGGGTGATAGACAATCAGGACTTCATCCACGAGCGCAATATCTTTGGATACGGCACCTATAACTTTACTCCGTTTGCGTATGCGTTGAGGTCTCCCGAATGAAGGTTCTTGCCGTTATCCACCTTTTGATTGCTGCAGGTTTTGTTGCGGGATGCGTGAAAAAAGGTGGGATTCCCACAACGGACGCGACCTTCGAATCGCTCGTCAGCGGTAAAAACGCTGGCTTTCGAATTCTTCCTCAAACTGCAGCCCGCGATGCACTGCGTCAGGCGGTGATTTACCGCTGTAATGAGGTGAGATGCGGCGAGGCCTTTCAGCCCAGCAACGAAGAACGCGACCAGTTCATTCCCTGTGACTCGGCGCTGGGAACCTCCGCACAGGCAGCACTCAAGCCTCATATGCGGTTGGTTGGGACAGGGCCCAAACAAACTTTGATTGAGAAAGAGGCACACAGGAAGGCCTGCGAGCAGCCCGTTCCCTTCGAGAGGCTCGTGGCTGAGCCTGTGCCCAAAGCCCCCACAGTTATTGCGGGAGCGCCGGCCTGCAGAGTGTTCAAGCGCGACAAGGTGGCCTGCGAGGCGAATGCGGGTCTGGGCTGTCAGTGGGTCTCTCACCCCAGCCGTAACGGCGATGCGGTGGGTGGCGAGTGCGTGGGCCAAGCGCGTACGAGTTTGTCGTCTGACACGGATCCTAATCTTCCTTCAAATATCCGCAGTTTATCGGGTTCCAAACCCGCAGCCGTGTGGTCCGACCTTGGCGGCTACCGTCCAAATGGCACAAATGCTCCAGCCAATCTGAAATGAGGCTTGACGGGGCACGGCTCTGTCATTATCAAGTTCAGACTTTCAACGTGGATGCGCACCCTCTCGTGAGTGCCGCGCCGTGGAAATGCGGAAATAAAGGAGCAAACAATGCGCGAGCTGATCAAACTTGTAGGAATCGACGAAAAGGGTAAGCCAACCGGTTCTGTTTACGTAACCGACAAGAACAAGAAGACAACCACTAAGAAAATTGAACTTAAGAAATACTGCAAGTTCAGTAAGAAGCACATCATTCACCGCGAAGCGAAGATCTAACACTTCTCCGCGCTGAATATTCGGCTCACCTGAAAAGGTAAGCCTTTCGAATGAAGGTCATCGTGTTTTCGCGATGACCTTTATTTCTACTGCAATAGGTGTTGGCAGGCCTGTCACACCAATCGTGGTCCGGCTCGGACCCATCTCAGCATTAAAATATTCTGCGTAAACAGCATTAAATTTTTTAAAGTCTTTTTTGATGTCGGTGAGAAAACATTGCGCATCGATGATGTCGGATAAATCGCAACCAGCATCGCGCAAAATCGTGCGGATATTTTCAATGACCGATCGGGTTTGAATTTCAATATCGTAGGCCAGAACCTCGCCCGTGGCTGAAAGTGTGACTCCTGGAATTTCTTTTTTGCCGCGCTCGCGTGGACCAATACCCGAAACAAAAATCAGGTCGCCATAGCGTTTGGCGTGTGGGTAAGGTCCAACGGCTTCGGGTGCTGTTCCTGAGAAAATCGAAACTGCGTCTTTGGTATTTGTCATTGATGTGTCTTCCTTCGGCTTTCGATTCGATGCGAACAAAAGATTCATTCGATTTAGGGTGTGCTTTCAATCTGAATACAGATGTCCTTTGTTTCTGTGTAGAAATCATAAGACCAGTCGCCACCTTCGCGACCTACACCCGACGCTTTCACTCCACCAAATGGCACGCGCAAATCACGAAGCATCCAGCCATTGACCCACACAATTCCTGACTCAAGCCTGCGGGCTACTCGATGTGCGCGAGAAAGATTTTGAGTCCACAAGCTCGCAGCCAAACCATATTGAGGTTCGTTTGCAAGCGCGATGGCCTCTTCCTCCGTTTCAAAAGGAGTGACTGTAACAACGGGGCCAAATATTTCTTCCTGAATTGCCCTGCACTGGTGCGGCACATCTACCAAGATTGTTGGTTCGTAAAAGTGGCCCGTGTTGAAAGGAACAGGAAGAACCGCGCGTTTTCCGCCGTGTAAAATACGTCCACCATCGGCCACGGCGAGTTTCACGTAGGAATCAACTTTTTCAAGATGCGCGCCACTGACAAGCGCACCCATGCGGGTTTTGGGGTCGGTTGGATCGCCCACGGTAAAGCTACGTGCGCCCTGAGTGAATGCTTCAAGAAACTTAGGGTAAATAGATTTTTCAACGTAGATGCGCGAGCCACACAAACAAATTTCGCCCTGATTTAAAAACGATGAACGTATTGTAGTTTGAACGGCGGTGTCGAAATTGGCATCTGCAAAAATAATATTTGGATTCTTACCACCCAGTTCCAAACTCAATTTTTTAAACAAAGGAGCTGCTGTGCCTGCCAAAAGACGTCCTGTTTGTGTTCCGCCCGTAAATGAAATGGCCTTAATTTTTGGATGCTCAACAATTGCTTGTCCGGCGTGCGGACCAGTGCCGAAGACCATGTTGACCACTCCATCTGGAACACCCGCTTCGCGCAGAAGATCACAGAGCATAAAGGCCGTGAGTGGCGTGAGTTCTGAAGGCTTACAGACAACAGCGTTTCCAAAGGCGATCGCAGGTGCGATCTTCCATGTGAGCAGATAAAGCGGAAGGTTCCACGGTGTGATGAGGCCAACGATGCCCACGGGCGACCGATCGACGATATGAAAGATATTCTCGGACGTGACAAAAGTGTTGTCGGACAAATGTAAGAGGCGTGTGGCAAAAAAACGAAAATTGGCCACAGAGCGGGGAATGTCCATGGTTTTCGCAAGTTCCACAGGCTTTCCTTGATCCTGTGATTCAGCTTGCGCAAAATTTTCCAATCTTTTTTCGAGTAATTCCGCAACTTTCATAAGAATCTCGGAGCGTTTCGTTGCTCCAAGTGCGTTCCAGCCCGGTTGGGCAAGCTTTGCCGCTGACACGGCTCGGGTAACGTCTGCAGCGTCAGAATTCGGACATTGAGCATAAATTTGGCCAGTTGTCGGATTTTCGACCGGCAAATATTTGCCGCTTTCGGGGGAAATGAACTGTCCGCCAATAAAATTTTCTAAAGTGAGCATTGTCTAATAATTCCTTCGAACTAAGTCGTCCGCACTCTAGTTTGTGAATACAAAAAAGTCGAGATTTTCACGGAGTTGATGGGGTTTTTGACGTCACCGTCAGACCTCCGACAGGTGGGAATAAATTATCCCTCAAAGTTTTGCCTAAGCTGTCCGAGGATGGGAGTGCAGAGAGGTCATTACGATGAAGTACATCAGGGTCCTGCTTATAGCCGGCCTGCTAGGAACCACGGTTTTCTCCGGATGTGAGGAAAGCCGTGTGTCTTCGATCGTACCTCAAACCGCTGCAACTCTTTCGGATCTCGATTACGAATCGATTGGTAACCACGCGGTCTGGGTGATTCAGGACCAACTCCGAAAGTCTGATGCAAGCAAAGAACAGGTCGACCTCATGTCGAGAGCTGCGCTTGCAGAAATTCGGTACGCAAAACCTGTTGAAGGTCCTCTTCAACTCGATGGTGATGAAGCACAAAAACTCGCAACAAATGCGGCGCTCGCAATTCGTGCTGCCGTTCGTGGTTCGATGCGAGCACTTTCGGAAATCAAGGCACAATTATCGACAGAGGAGCAAAAGAAATTTGCGCTTGCGGTCTCAAACAGTGGTTTGATTGTTTCAAAATCAGCAAATGACAAATCTGCAGACCTACCAATTTCACTTCTCGCTCAGGCATCAATGACTGAGATCGGTCGAAATCTCTCTGCAAGTGGTATTTCGAACGTCGACTTAACTGATGTGATGAAGGAAATTGCTGGGCAGTCTGTCACCTACTTAGGAAGTATCAAAGTATCGAGCGAACAACTCGTCGATGCTGTTGCTGCAATTGCTGCAGGCTTGTCATCTGGATCTGCAAGCGAAGGAACTGCAAATCAAATTTCGAAGTCGATTGCATCGGCAGTGGCAGAAAAGTTGCCTTCTGTCGGAGTACCCTCCGAAAATATCTCGAAAGTTGTGAAAGAGATTTCGGCCCGAATCGTTGAAGGTTTGAGTCAGACATCTTTGTCTCGAGCTGTCTTGACCGACACGAAAGCCGGTCTATCCGACGGTATCGTTTCAGGAATTGGCGCGTCTGTATCTACAGCAGAGAAGGATATTCTTGCTCAATCGATTCAAAAAACATTTACAGATATAACTGCAGCATCTGTAAAAGTTCTTACCGAAGAACCCACCTCCCGCGACATCACGGTTTTTGGTGGACAAGCAAACAAAACGCTGACCATAAAATTTTCCGATGTTCTTCCGTTGCTGAATTTCACACCAGAAGAATTGCCACAGACAAGATTTCTTTTGAGTTCGATTAACAGCGGCGAATTGCGAAAAAGTGGTGTTAAGCTTTTCCAAGGCGCCCTCTGGGTGCCGGACGAAAGCCTTGAATGGACTCCACCACTGAATGCAAAAGAAGGTCAGCGCGCATTCAAACTGACCGCTTTGCTTGGCGACACTCTGACACCGAGAACAATTAACGTCACAGTTTATGTAACACCCCTGAACGAAGCACCACAGTTGTCGAGCATTAACACGCTGACAGGTGGTCGCGAAGATACTCCATATGTGCTCACGTATGACTCCATTCTGGCGGCTTCAAATCTAACCGACCGCGATTCGGGTCAGGTCTTTTTCAAGATTGTAAGTTTCGATAATGGCGTGACTCTCAGAGGCGGTTCGCGGGCTGGAATTGGAAATTTAATTGGCCCCGGAGAATATGTTGTTTGGAATCCCTCAGCCAATGCCAATGGTAATTTGTCACCGTTCAAAGTTGTTGCGTATGATGGTGAGCTAGAATCGTCTAGCCCTGTGAGTGTGAACGTTTCGGTAACGCCGGTGAACGACCTGCCCACGGTCACAACGGCATCAACGGCGACAGATGGCTTAGAAGACACAACCTACAAGTTTACGCACACACGATTGCAGGAGCTAACGCAAGCGGCAGACGCTGACTTGAATTTATTGGCCTATAAAATTACCGGAATTTATCAGGGTACTCTCAAAAAGGCCGATGGTTCGCTCGTCAATTTGGGCGACGTCGTAAGCGTTGGAGAATTCGTTAATTGGGATCCGCCCCTCGATGCAAACGGGCCTGCGATTCCCGTGATGAAAGTAGTAGCAATCGACGGCAGTGCCCAAAGCCTTCTTGAAACCGAGATTTCTGTGCGCGTTGAAGCGCGGCCAGACGCGCCCGTGCTCACGTCGATATCGACCTTTCCCTCGGCCGTCGAGGGCAGACCATATGAAATTAGCTATGAAAACTTGATGGGTCTCTCCAACATTCGCGACGTCGACTCTACGGACTTAAAATTTAGGCTCGTGAGCGTGACAGGGTCCGACGGCGAGACTGTCAAACTCAAGGGAACCTCGAACGCGTTGACTGCAGGTGCGGAGTTGGGGCGCAATCAGGTTTGGGTGTGGACCCCACCTTCGAAATATTATCCGCGTCAGGTTCAGGGTTTCGTTGTTGAGGCATGGGATGGTGCGCTGGCAAGTGTTGGCAAAATTGGGGTGAACTTTGACGTTCTGAACGTGAATCAGGCTCCAACATTCAGAACTCCTGCGCGTAATGCAGGTGCAGTTCCTGTAATTGCAGGCAACGATATTGTGTTGAGTTACGAAAAACTCGCAAACGATTTGGAGCTTGCAGATGCTGAGACGGGCACAGGTGTTCCTCCAGAACACAGAAAAGCAAAGCCCATTTTGATTATTGAGTCGGTGAACTATGGTCAGCTAAAAAAGAATGGTGAAGTTGTTCAAATCAAGACAACCGAGTTGCATCCGAACGAGACTTGGGTTTGGACTGCTCCGAACGACAGCCGGGGCATGGTCGATGCACTCGTCATAAGAGCTCGAGACGCAAACTCGACGTTCAGCACCAACGCCGCAACTTACGTTTTTGATGTTTCAGAAAGACCGAACACAGCGCCCGTATTCACTTCAGTTCAAACCGTTCCGGGTGCAGTAGAGGACTCTTCGATTACCGTAAAATATGAGGATTTAAAGTCGTTATCGGATGCTGTTGATGCCGACAACAACACGATTTTATTTAGAGTTCGTGAGCTCAATTCTGGCGAATTGAAAAAAGGAACAACCATCATCACATCGTCGATGCTTTCTGGTCCTGGCGTGCTTGTTGGTCCTGGCGACCAACTCACTTGGAAGCCAGATGCATATGATTTTGCGCCCAGCAGAGCGGCCTTCAAGCTTTCCGCCACAGACAGCAATGCCGATAGCGCTGTGGTTAACAACATGCTTGATCCAAGCCGCTTTGTTCAGGTGTCATTCAATATCGCGCCTGTGAATAATGCACCTGTATTGACGGGTATCTCGCAGTTGACAGCGTCCTCTGATGGAGGAGTTCCCACAGAAGACACCGCG
>CAYWSV010000107.1:10266-11912 GCA_964460155.1 uncultured Oligoflexia bacterium
TTCTTTGTCGTTTCCCCAGTTGTATTTCGCCTCATCGTTTACCGACGTTGACGATGTTGTTGCTCCTGCACTTACCGCGAGTACGGTTTATAACCACCGGTTTGTCGTTAGGAGCATTCAGCCTGGTTCAAAACTCATCGTCGATGGCAGTGAGGTTGCTGCAGGGTTCGAAATAACCAAGGCAGTAAACAGTATCTCTTGGCTGCCCCCACTCAATTCATCGGGTAGCCTGACCGCGTTTGTTGTTAAAGTTAAAGATGAAAATCCCCTTGGCGGTTTGGAAAGCGGCCCAGAAATGCCCGTCAACATTCTTGTGTCTGCCGTAAATGATGCTCCTGTGTTGACGATTCCTGCTTCAGAACCAGCTTCAAAATATCGACTGACCGGTGCGCAGGAAGATATTCCGTTTGTGCTGACTTACGATGCACTGCGAAAAGCTCTTGCGGTCGACAATTCCTACATCAGCGATGTTGACGGTCCGCAGTTGGAATTCATGGTTGGACCCGTTGCCGATGCGACAAGCGGTCTCGCTGTCGGTACACTTTCGAAAGGCGGAACGACCATCCCACTTGGCCAATCTGTTCGGGTTCAACCCGGAGATGCACTCGTATGGCAGCCGCCTTTGCACAAGAACAACGTTGTTCAAGCATTTTCGGTCCGTGCGTTTGATAGCCTTCTGGCGAGCGTGAGTTCAGCGCAAGTCGAAGTGTTTGTTCAACCTGTGAATCATCCTCCGACGATTGCAACAAACAAGTCGGTCACGGCGCAAAAGAACACGGCTTTGCCGATTTCTCATTTGGATCTGGCGCAATTGCTCGAGCTCACAGACATTGAAAACGTTCAACATCCTGGTAATGCCGCAATCTCTTGTCCAGCTGCACCGAACGTCGCGTTCCGCGTGATGGATGTGCCTGCAGGAACAATTTCAAAGTTAACATCTTCGGGCTCAAGCGTTGCTTTGGCTCCGGGTGGTTCGGTTGCTCCGTGTGAAAAATTGGTTTGGTTGGCACCTCTCGATGCTCTCGGCGTTTACCCAGGAATCCGCTTACGCGCGGTTGATGATCAGGGCCTAATGAGTTCGATGACTGCCCTGATTTCGTTTGATGTTCAGGGTAGCAATTCAGCCCCATACTTCAGCTCAAACGTTCCTACTGCTCTTCAAAATGGAAAACAGGATCTTCCGTATACTGTGTCCCATCAGGCCCTTTTGGAATCAACGGGTGTCGTCGATCCCGAGAACAACACGATTCGATTCGAGGTTTCTGCAGGTTTAAATAACTCGAAAGTCTACAAGGGCTCGACTCTTGTTGAATCAACACCCGTGTTAGTTGGACCAGGCGAGACAATCGTCTGGAATCCGCCACCAGCGGTGAATGGCTTGCAACAGGCTTTTGAGGTTCGCGCTTACGATAGCGACAAATACTCTGTCGACAACCCTGACACAGGGCGTCTCGGCAAGGTCACCGTCTCAATCAATCTTGCGCAAGTGAATCGTCCTCCAAGCATCACCACGGTTCCATTCCTTGCGGGCACCGCGACGGATATTGCACTTGAAGATTCTCCTTACAACATCACCGTGGGCATGTTACAGGCCGCGACACAAGCAACCGATCCGGATTTAAGTCCTGTTATTCGCTTTAAAATGA
>CAYWSV010000108.1:0-11855 GCA_964460155.1 uncultured Oligoflexia bacterium
CTATGATAATTTAATGATGGGCGTTCAGATAATAGAAGAAGGAAGACAAAGAGGTCAAAGACAAAATCGTGCGCATTCCTGTTCCCGAAGACATTACGTGTCCGGTACTCGATTTGCGCATCGAGACGTTCAAAAACGTAGGTGAAACCTGCAATGAACGAGCAAAGCAGGGGCTGACGTGCGAAGGTCCTTTCGAATCGTCGCCGAGTGTCGTGCGCAAATATTCCGTTGCTGCCGATCGTGTTCACTTTGTTCTCAGTGAAGGTGTGAGCAGCGGTTCGGGACGCGTGATTCGCGCGTTTTTTGAGGACCAAGACGCCGAAACAATTCGAAGTGTGAAGAACGATCCGGCGCGCGCAGAAGCTCTCGGAATTGACTTTAATGATGCTATTTTTGAACTGTCTTCACCTGCACTGCCGTTTGAAATTTCGGGTGCTGCGGGAACCAGGTGTAAGTCGACTCAGTGAATGAGTGCGAAGTTCAATTAAAAATCAAACCGACGCAAATCAACAGGTCGTCCGCGCCCGTCGAAACTCTCGAGTCTTTCGGGAAGTTGATCGACGGGCTGAATTTCGCCCGTAAAGGGTGAAAGAGTGCGAAGATTGAATCGCCCGAAGTTAAAATTTGTCGTTGGTGCAATTGAATTCAAGATATCGAGAAGAGTCATTGAGTGGCGTGGAGCGAGTGCCGATGCACTTAAAAGTCGGCGTGGCCCATCACCAATTGCGCCAAGCGCAAGTTGGACCGTTCCGTACTCTTTAGCGAGCGATTGAACACGCCCCGGATAAAATGCGTGATGGTGTCCGCTAAGGTAAAAATCAACACCGTATTTATTGAAAAGTGAATAAAGCTCGACAGAGTCAAAAAGAATGTTGCCAACTGTTTCGCGTCCTTTAGCGACCGCGAATAAGGGTAGGTGACCTACAACAATGCGTGTTGTAATTTGCGAGTCGGATGCAAGCTTTTCGAGTTGTTGCTCGAGCCAAAGACGATTGCGTGAGACTTCACCGGCTGCGGTTCCGTCGAAAACAATGATACCAACGGACTTGAACTTCAGAGAATAATAAAACGGAAATTGGTCACGGCTCTGCCAGTCGACTTTCGAGAGTGTTGGATGTTGTGAAAGAGATGTCCACAGTTCTGCCGCAGCATCGCGTTCACGCTGAAAAACAAATCCGCCTGCCGATCGTCGTTCGGCAGAGGCGTCGTGATTGCCAAGCGCCGACAAGAGAGGAATTCCACGATTCAAAAATGGTTCTGCAACAACACGTTCCCATTCGCTCCACATTGCCCTCAGGCGTTCAGTACTGAGGGTTGTATCTTGTCCCGCAACCAGATCTCCCGCACCCACAACAATGTCGCAGTTCATGTTTGTAAGCCGCGAGACTGCTGCGTGAACACCGGATGGTTGCTCTATACTTCCATAAGGGCCGTTCATGTCGCTGATGAGACACAACCGCGTGTCTAGCCCATTCGTTGTGAAGGAATTCAGAGTGTGAGCGGTTTCTGCAGTGTTTTTAAATGCAAGACTCTGTGAGCTCATCAGCACGCAGCCGACGCAGGCCGTCTTAAGCGCATGTCGAACTGAAAAAGTATGAGTGACTCGGGAAACCAATCGACTGATCGTCGAATTTTGTTTGATGAGTTCGCTCATGGTTCTCCCTCAAAAATAATAATGCGTTCGTGCCATGATTTGTAGCTCATTGTTCAGAAACTGTGCACCAGCTTGAAGTTCCCAAGGAGACGCAACGCGGTAAACATATGTTGTAGAACCTTCAAGAATCCATTTCGGGCCGGACCAGAGACTCATCATTCTGCTCAACGCAAGTCGGCTCACCCATCGACTTTTTAATTCGAACGGAAAATTCGCAATCCCGACGACTGCAGGCTCTATAAAGAGGGCTCCTATTTCATCGTCGCCTATTCTCAATCCACCACGCAGAGCAAGACGGTCGTCTGGCGATTCCGTTGGATAAGCCGAGCCTGCTTCAATATTCACGCTGATTTGCCTGCAGCCCTCAAAGCAACGCTGCCTATACGAAATGTCGAAAGACCATGACGTCGAACTGATGTTAGGTTTGGGAAGGGCCATAGACTCGATGCTCAGTGGGGTAAATTCTCGTAAACTGAGCTTGCCTCTTCGCATCAGTAACTCAACATTGAAGAACCCAACTCCCAAGTCGGCACCCATTCCAGCCACAGGGTTATCAAGCGTGTGAAGTGCAGGTCGCCATCCCAGAAGAAGCGCAGGATTCAAGAGTGAGTCCGGTTGACTGGCGTTTACAACCCCAAGACTCAAACGGGTGGGCGGATAAGCAATATGGGGAGCTTCATTTTCGGGTGTGGCGACCTCATTGGGCTGCGACGTTGTCCCGAGCTCGGCACGCATTCTCAAAAGAGCATCACGCTCGATGCTCCATTTTGCGGGTTGTTTGGTTCCAGCCAGTTGTTCTGTTGAGTCAATGAATTCAAGAGCTGTGTCGAGAACGCGTGTTTGTTCGGTTTTGTCGAGTTGCGTGAGCGCTGCTACGGTGAGTCTGGATTCTCTCTTGATTTTTGCTTTCGAGTCTTTTGCCTTTTTGAAAACAGATTCGTCGATTTTCTTGGCGAACATGAGGGTCGAAAACGCAGAACGCTCTTTTTCAGTCAGTTGGCTTTCTAAATTGAGATATTTGCGCACATTCGAAGGTCTGAAAGAGATTTTGCCAACCAGCGATGGGATTTGTGACACTACGCGGACAGTGTCTCCTGGAATAACCCATGCTCGAAACTTAGAAACAAGATTGAGCGACGGACGCCCCACGTCAATCATGGCCAACATGAGATAAGAACAGTTGTCATCAAAATAGAAGTAATCAATGCGGTGGGTTGAAAGTTCAAAAACAGAAGCCAACATCATCGAAATTTCTTCGGGAGTCAGATTGAGGTCGTACTCCCACAAATCGCGGCTTTCGGCGTTGTTGTATTCCTGAACTTTCACGTAGTAGGGCATCATGCTTATCATTCCAGGAAACATTCCTGAAAGCCCCATTACTGGATAGAGAATTGGATTCAGAGTTGTGGGATGTGCTGCGTGGTTAAGACCATAGTCAAGCAAAGCGTTGCCTGTTTCACCATCGTTGGTCGCCATTTTTTTAAACTTCAGAAACGTGTGTCCAAACAGTGAGCCGGGGTTACCCGGATAGTATGACGAGAAGATGAGTGAGGCACTTTCTGATTTTACTCGCGTCGAGAAGACTTTGTAGCGTTTGCAAATTTCGGATGAATTTTCTGGGTCAACGTCGTCAAAGGTTGTTTTGAGAACAGCCTCCAGAAATTTGCGGCGCGCAGGATACTTACACAAAGCCTCCTGACGACTCGACAGCATTCCCTCTGTAAAGGCTCTGAGGGTTGCAACAAGTTCATCCTCCGGAACCGTACGACCAGCGGGATTAATGAAGAACTTGGGGTCATCCACAAGACTCAAATCACCCCGCCCCCATGAGGGAGCGTAATACAAAATTTTACGCCACTGGGCTGAGTCCGAAATCTGTTGGATTTTCTCTTCGCCGAGCTTGTCGACAAAGGTGTTCTCGGCGAAGCCTGTTGAACTCAAAAGGCCGCAAAGACCGAGAATAACAAACCGCGCGAGGTCGAGTGTCCGCATGGTATTTCCTGAATGAATGAAACGAAAAAACTCCGAGAGTTTTCTCTCGGAGTGCACAAGTAAGTCAAGTTTTTAGAAGAGATTTGAGCTTACTTTCCTCTCAGGCAGCTTCGCAGGTCTTCATTGCCGCGAGCCTTGGTTAATAAACGCTCAGTCACACTCTCGGGTTCCGCGTCTGAGAAGATTTCAGTGTGCGAGACTTGCGCAAGTTGAGCGAAGGTCGAAAAGTTCTTTTCATCTCCGCAGCCAATAAGCTCCGCGAAACTTTGCAAATGTGCGCCATCGCCTTGCGAGGCCTCTTTGTTCAGGTTGCTCATGTTGACTGCAACATACGTTTCACGTTCCATACGCATGGCTTCTTCGTCCATCGGCATTTCGTTGCAGTTCGAAGACCCTGAGGCAATTGAAGTTGACTGTGCACTTGTTGGGCCGCTTGAAATTGCAAAACCTGAGTTGATAGCGACAACCCCGCCGCTGAGGGCTGAGATGAAACTGGGAATGAGTAGAGGAGAATCGTTCACTGTGGCAGCGATCAGCTGAATGCCAATGTCTGAACGCTTGTTGCTGTTTGGAAAAATCAGTGTTCCCGCGCCGCAACCTGCCATTCCATAGGCAGGAAGTCTGTAGGGTCGGCCTGCGCGAGATTGTTTTCTTTCGTTTCGTGGTCTGTCTGATTGAGCTTGAGCTGCAAAAGAAACAACGAGTCCAGCAGTGACAAAAATTTTGAACAATGTTTTCATTGAGCCACCTCATTTCTGATGGCTGCGTACTTGCAGCTTTGTGCGAGCGTTGTGTTGGATTGAAGAGTGTCTTTGAGCGTATCCAACGCTGCCAAAGCTCCGGGTGGTGCAAAAATCTTTTGGTGCTCGTTTTGAACAAATGACTTGAACGATGGCATTTGCTCTTTTTCACAGCCTAAAAGCTGTGCAAGGCCTTCAAGTGTGGGACCGTCTCCTTGAGCAATCTCCTTGGCAAGAACCGAATAATTATCCAGCATGAAATTGTCCTGCTCGAGTTTGGTTTGCTCGTACTTATCCGGAAGGCAATTCGAGGTGGCGAAGGTGATGCCTAAATACTTGGAGTAAGAAGTTCCATTTGTCGTTGCAGCTGAGACCTGACTGCCGCTTCTGCCCATCACAGCTGACCCCAAACCACAGCCAGCCATGCCATAACGTCGTTGTGCGAGAGCAGTGTCGGAAAGTGCGATGAAGGCAAGACTTCCCAGAACTAAGAGCGGGATTTTCATTGTCATCATTTCCTTATTTCGTTCAGTTATGTTTGCAGATTATCAGAGTTCAATTTAAATATGGAAGTTAACTTCTTGGCATGGACGAAAAAAACTCCGAGAGAAACTCTCGGAGTCAAACGTATCAAAAACTCACAAGAGTCTTCGCCGATTTCTCAGTTGTCTCTGAGGCAGCTGCGAAGATCTTCACTTGCGTTCGCTTTGCTCAAAAGACGCTCGGTTACGTTCGCAGGAACTGCATCCGAGAAAATTTCTGAGTGAGAAGTCTGCGCAAGTTGTGCAAATGTGCTGAAGTTTTGCTGATCGCCGCAGCCAAGAATATCAGCAAGGCTTTGCAAGTGTGTACCATTGCCTTGCGACGCTTCTTTGCTGATGTCAGTCAAGTTGACTGCAACATAGGTCTCACGTTCAATACGCATTGCTTCAGCGCTTGCTGGGTTTGCATTGCAGTTTGAAGTTCCCGACGAGATTGCCGATGTTTGTGGGCTCACGCTGTCGTTGGTCGTAAGAACGAGAAGTTGAGTGCCCATGTTGTTGCTTTTTGGTCCCGAGAAAACCAATGTGCCAAGACCACAACCAGCCATTCCCCACGCTGGAAGCTTGTAGTTTGCTCCAGCTGCAGGTGCAGCCCTTTTACCCTGAGCAACAGCCATTGAAGAGAGAGCCAGAGCGGAAGCGAAAAGTCCGTTTAAAATAATCTTTTTCATTGTGCGCTCTCCTCAGCGTTGTTCAAAGCGGCAAATTTGCAGTTTTGAGCAAGTGTGGTGTTCTCTTGAAGAGTTGACTTGAGAGTCTCGAGTGCAGCAACTGCGCCCGGTGCCGAGAAGATTTTACGGTGCTCTTGTTGCGCGTGAGCATTGAAAGCAGACACGTCGTTCTGACCGCATCCCAAAAGTTGTGCCAGACCTGCAAGTGTTGTTCCGCTGCCCTGTGCCATTTCTTTAGAAAGCACAGCGTAGTTGTCCATCATGAACATTTCTTGCTCAATAGAAGCTTGGCCGCCTTTGTCTGGTGTACAATTAGATGTTCCGGATGTGATTCCGAAAAGCTGCGTGCCGCCAATTGAGTTATTGGTCGTTGCAGCCGAAAGTTGGCTTCCATTCGGACCCATAACGATAGATCCAAGTCCGCAACCAGCCATTCCGTATTTTCTACTCGCCATTGCGAATGTTGGCGTTAGTGCCAACAACGCGCCTCCAAGAACAAGAGTCCGCTTTAACATATGGAAACCTCCGTTTGAATTTCCAACGGAGAGACTAACCGAGTTGCTTGTGTCCACCAAAACAACAAGTGCTTGGTTGTCAGTAAAATGACTGTTACGCAGGAATGCGCTTGGGGCGTTTGGGACTTAAAAATCTCGCTGGAGATTTCAGCCGCGAAGGTGCGGGCGATTGATCTTTGGATCTGACGGTTTCAATGGGGCGCAACTTCACTTCAAGCAGCCATCCTTTGTTTTTTTCTTTGAACACGAAGTTGTGCCCACCGGAATCTAACACTTTAAAAACACCCGCTGTGAACGATGTGCCATCTCCGCGTTGCCCCGCGTTGCCTGAGGCACTCACGCGCACCAACTGCGCGTCGGAAAAGCCACTGGGTTCAGCATCCAAGGTCACTGTCATGGTGCGTCCTTTGAGAACGACAGATCGGCTGCCGTCAAGGTTGATACGCACCACGGGAGTTGCAGCTTCGAAAGTTCGGTCGGGTGAGTGCAGACGTGCGCTCGCGAGAAATGAATATTGCTGGAGCTGCGCGTTTTGTGTCGAGGGTGTTTTTAAGCCTTGTGCTTGAGCGGTTCGTGCAGGAGCCAAAAAGGCAGCTCCAGTGGCTGCTAGAGCGAAAATAGAATCGCAATTGTGCTTGATCGAACTCAAGAACTTCAGCATAACCGACGGACCTCACTTCCCCAGAGAACGGGGTTGCTTAATATTGCCTCAAATTAGCTCAGGAGCGCCCGAATGGCAAATTACATCTTCAACATGGTGAACATGCGTAAGGTCATCAACGGCAAGGAAATCATCAAGGGCATGTACTTGTCTTTCCTTCCGGGCGCTAAAATCGGGGTAATCGGTAACAACGGTGCTGGTAAATCGACTCTCTTGCGCATCATGGCCGGTGTAGACACCAACTTCTCGGGCGAAGCCTTTCCTGCCAAGGGCATCAAGGTGGGCTACCTTCCTCAGGAACCTGAGCTCAATCCTGAAAAAAACGTTCAGCAGAATATCGAAGAGGCCTTCGCCGAAACCAAAGCACTTCTCCAGAAGTTTGAAGACCTCAATATGAAGATGTGCGAGCCTCTGGATGACGCGGAAATGCAAAAAGTCATCAACGAAGCCGCTCGCGTTCAAGATCAACTTGACGCGTGCAATGCTTGGGAACTCGACAGAACAATTGAAATCGCGATGGACGCTTTGCGCTGTCCGCCTGCTGATGCTGATGTGAAAAATCTTTCCGGTGGTGAACGTCGCCGCGTTGCGTTGTGTCGTCTGCTTTTGTCAAAGCCCGATATGTTGCTGCTCGATGAGCCCACGAACCATTTGGATGCCGAGTCGGTCCAATGGCTCGAACGTCACCTCAAACAGTTCCCCGGAACCGTTGTGTGCGTCACGCACGATCGTTACTTCCTCGATAACGTCACCGAATGGGTTCTTGAGCTCGACCGCGGAGAGGGTATTCCTTGGCATACAAACTACAGCGCGTGGCTTGAGCAAAAAATCAAACGCTTGTCGGAAGAAGAAAAACAGGAATCTGTTCGTCAAAAGACACTCAAGCGCGAGCTTGAATGGGTTCAAATGAGCCCTAAAGCGCGTCAAGCAAAGGCCAAGTGGCGTGTGTCGGCGTATCAGCAAATGGTCAACGAATCCAACGAACAGTATGAAACAATTAAGGAAATTCCATTTCCTCCGGCGCCCCGACTGGGTGACGTAGTGGTTGAGGCCGAGAACCTCTCTAAGGGCTTTGGCGATCGGCTTCTGTTCGATAATCTCAACTTCCGCCTGCCTCCAGGAGGAATTGTCGGCATCATTGGTGCCAACGGAGCCGGTAAATCGACACTCTTTAAGATGATTGTTGGGCTCGAAAAACCAGATTCAGGTCACTTGCGCTTGGGCGAAACCGTAAAGGTTTCTTACGTCGATCAAAATCGCGAGACGTTGGCTGGCAACAAGACGGTTTTCGATGAGCTTTCTGGCGGACGCGACCTGATTCAGGTCGGCAACCGAGAGCTCGCGGCCCGCTCGTACATTGCGAGCTTCGGCTTCCGTGGTTCAGACCAGCAGAAACTCGTAGGAAATCTGTCGGGTGGTGAGCGTAACCGTTTGAATCTGGCCAAACTCATTATGAACGGTGGCAACTTGCTGCTTCTCGACGAACCGACCAACGACCTCGACGTCGATACTCTGCGTGCTTTGGAAGATGGTCTCGTGAACTTCCCCGGCTGTGCGGTGGTTATCTCCCACGATCGCTGGTTCCTCGACCGTATTGCGACCCACATTCTTGCCTTCGAGGGCGACAGCCGTGTGGTGTGGTTTGAAGGAAACTATCAGGATTACATCGAAGATAAGCGTCGCCGTCTGGGTGACGATGCGGTGAATCCAAAGCGCATTAAGTACAAACCGCTGACTCGTTAATGTTTGTGAAACACTTGTATTTACAGCAATAAATGCTCCTTGCTGGCTTGCCAGCAGGGAGCGTTTCAAGTATTCGACACCAAATTGCCTTTTAAAACACACAAGTTCGGATGAGGTAATCGGAAGATGCTGCAGTACACGCTTGCGCGCGACTCTCTTCTCGTCGGCTTTGGCAGCGCACGTTCATCCGATGTCAGCCCGCTGGACATTCCACCGCAGGGCAAAGTTGGTCCGCGACCCTCGCTCTTTTTTGCGCCCACTCGCGATGCCCATGGCCTTTTGAGTCGCAGAACTTTTTCTCATGTTCTGCTCGTTCGCAGGACCATTGTTGATGGTCAGGCACGTGCGGTTCTTCTTCCTTTGCCGACCAACGAATGGCTCGATGATGAACAGCTCGAAGACTTAATTCCATCCGATCAACCTGTGGCCGTTGCTACGTGCATTGCTCGCGATAGCGTATTGGTCGCTGGGGCCGACGTTGCACAGTCCGTTTTTGAGTTCGAGAGCGCCGAATTTTCGCGGTCTGTGACTCTCAAAATTGAAAGTTTTATCTTCGAGAATCGACTGCGCGAGCAATTTAAACTTGAAAATATTTCCGATGACTATGCTGCGTTTGTCGTGCATTGGCATCAACCTGAATTTCACTGCAGTAACCTGTTGCAAACGACCTATGCAGCTTTGAAGGCTGGATCTTTAGTTTCCTACCATGCTGGTTTGTATTTTGGCGTTGCGGTGTCACAAGGGGCAGGGGCCCTTTCGCCCGCTTTTGCGTCGTGCGTGCAAATGCAGGTGGGAAATTCTTCAATTAGCGATTTCGCCTCGACTTTGTCGCGCACATTGAACACGCTCAAACAAATCGGCCGCGGAGCTCCCGCAGCGGTGCGCGGCCAGATTCTGCGCCAGTGGACGTCCTACCAAACAGAACCCATTGCGACCGGAACGAGTCAAGGACTTATGGTGTGGCCCGTTGAGGCGCATCAGCCCTTCGAACTCACTTACACCTTTGCAACTTCTCTTGAGTCAGCGCTGCGCCCAAGTAGCAGCGCCTTTGCCGCAGCACGGGCTGAAGTCTGTCGTGTAGATGGCGCATGGCTCAACTCAATTCATAAAAACCGCAAACTCCCCGAATTGCCCGACTACGTTCGTGGACTCTACGACCGCTCATTGCTCACCCTGAAACAAATGCAAGATCCCACCGGAGGGATCATTGCTGCGCCTGAATTTCAATTCGAGTTCACTGCATGTGGTGGGTATGGCTACTGCTGGGGACGTGATGCAGGTTTCATTTCTTTGGCCATGGACACCGCAGGGATGTTCGATGAGTCCGAACATTTTTATTCTTACATGGCCAAGTGCCAAGCAGAGAACGGAAGCTTCCTTCATCGTCACGATATGAATGGTCACCTTGGCCCAAGCTGGGGACTCCTTCAGCCCGACGAAACCGGCAGCGTGCTTTTTGGATTGTGGCAGCATGTAAAAATCTCGGGTCGCACCGCGGTTGCGGAAAAGTCACGTGACATGGTCGAACGCGCTGCGCACTGGTTGGCGACGTGCCGCTTTGAAGACACCGAGTGGATCTCTGATGGATTTGATCTTTGGGAAGAGCGGGAAGGAGTTCACTTGTACTCCGTTGCCGCTGCAGTTGCAGGCCTAAGAGCTGCTGCTGACCTTGCTGAAAAAATGGGTTGGCCTGTGCCGAAACTCTGGCGTGAAAGAGCGAACGTTCTTTCAGGACTCCTTGAAGAAAATCTGGTCGCTGCCGGCGACACTGCGGGATTGTCTTTTGCCCGCACGCTCTTTTTGAAGAACTCAACGCCACAATCTGCTCTTCAATACACGCAATCCGAAACGGCTCAGCGCTGGGCGTCCGATTACGTGATGGATATTTCTCTGCTTGGAGTTGCAGAGCCCTTTGATGCAGTTTCAAAATCATTTTCAGACAAAGTTCTGCCGGAATTGTGCCGAACGGCTCGACGTATTCTTTGGCGCAAGGGTGTGGGTGGTATTGGTCGCTACGAAGGCGACCACTATCGCGACGGTCAGCCCTGGATTCTAACCACACTTTGGCTTGCACTCGCTGCGGCACGCTGTGGAGAAACAGCACTCGCTACCGAATGTTGTGCATGGGTGTTGCGTCACACCCCGCGCGAAGGACAACTTCCAGAGCAAATCGATCCTGTCACGGGTGAACCCTCATGGGTCATGCCTCTGACATGGTCGCATGCGATGTTCGTTCTGGCCTGCTGTCAGCTACCGCCTGAAATCTGGACGAATGTTATGAATTCCGAATCGGCTTTCACAAAATTTAATTCACTAAAGAAGTGAGGGATCAGATGTTTTCGAAGCTCAATATGCAGACCCACAATGCCGGCCCTAATGCATCTGGTTCAAGCTCATCAAAGCCCAAAATGATTTTTGTTGGTGCTGCGATTGTGATTGGTGGACTTATAGGTCTGCAGATCATGACGGCCAAGAAAAACTCAACCGGTCAAACAACGGCCGATAAAGCTGCTGGCACAGAGACTGTTGAAATCAGCTTGTGGGACCAAGAGGAATCCGAAAACACAAAAGTGATGGATGACTGGATCACTCGGTTCACTGCTGCAAATCCGAATATCCGAGTCGTGCGTCAGACCTATCCAAACGAAGATCTCCGCACAAAATTCACAACCGCTGCAACTGCGGGCCAAGCAGCAGAGCTGGTTTGGGGACCCAATGACATTGCGGGTGTGTTTTCAACTGCAAAGCTCATTCAGCCTGTTGATACTTTTGTTGATGTCACCAAGTTTACGCCCGCAGCTTCTGAGGCAGTGAAACTGAAGGGTTCTGTGATGGGTGTGCCTACAACGTACGGCAACCATCTTTTGCTATTTTTCAACAAGAATCTTGTGAGTCAGGCGCCAACGACAACAGCTGAGCTCATCGAAATAGCTCGTAAACATACCGATGCATCACAGAACAAATATGGTCTTGTGTTCTTCCAGAACGAACCGTTTTGGTTGGTTCCATTTGTCGGTGCATTTGGTGGATGGCCACTGTCAATCGACGCGGAAGGCAACGCTCGCGTGGATTTGAACTCCGAGGCAATGAAAAACGCTCTGAACTATGTTTACAAACTCAAGACTGTAGACAAAATCATTCCCAAAGAGTGCGATTACGACTGCGCGAAGGGGCTTTTCATTGAAGGAAAAGCCGCTATGACTATCAATGGTGATTGGATCGTCAAAGAGTTTCAGGCCAAGTTAGGCGATCAGCTTGGTATGGCTGCTCTACCGGTGTTGTCTGAAACCAATCGTCCTCTTACGCCCATGGTCAGCGGCCGTTACGTTTTCATCAA